>NZ_DBFEGU010000450.1:0-26371 GCF_048329335.1 Eggerthella sp.
CGCGTGGACGACATGGAAGCGGCCGATGCTCTCGTGAAGGAGTACGAGGACGAGATCGCCGCACGCTCCAAGAACCAGGCGGAAGGCGGCAACGCCGAAAGCGGCCGAAACGCGGACGCGAAGGATGCGTCGGACGCTAAGAACGGCGGTGCCGCGTGACGCGCCGCAACGTAGAACTCGTCCTGCTGCTGGTGGCGGCGCCCGTGGTGGCGCTGCTGTTCGCCATGATCGCCATCAACCAGGGGCAATCGCTCGACATGACCACCCTCGGCGTACCGGCGGCCATCTTCGTGGCCTTCGTCATCGCGCACCTCGCCGTGCGCAAGTTCGCCGCCAACGCCGACCCGGCCCTGCTGCCCCTCTCGTTCGCGCTGTCCGGAATCGGCATCGCGTTCGTCACCAGCCTGGCGCCCAACCTGGCCGTCGGCCAGGTGATGTGGCTGTTCGTGGGCGTAGCGTGCATGGTGCTGGTGCTGGTGTTCGTACGCAACCTCGACAAGGTGGCGAACTACAAGTACACGCTCATGATCGTGGGCTTCCTGCTGTTGCTGTCGCCGCTGGTTCCGGGCCTCGGCCAGGAGATTTACGGCAGCCGCATCTGGCTGCATATCGGCAGCTACTCCTTCCAACCGGGCGAGATCGCCAAAATCGTCATCGTGCTGTTCCTGGCGGGCTACCTCGCGCAGAACCGCGAGATGCTGTCGGTGTTCACCTGGCGCGTGGGCCCGTTCAGGCTTCCCGACATCCGAACGTTGCTGCCGCTGCTGCTGATGTGGGGCATCGCGCTGGTCATCGTCGTGTTCGAGAAGGATCTGGGCAGCGCGCTCGTGTTCTTCTTCGTGTTCCTGGTCATGCTGTACGTGGCTACGGGAAAGAAGTTCTACCTGGTCATCGGTTTGGGTCTCATCGCCATCGGCGGCATCGGCGCGTTCATGGCCTTCGGCCACGTGCAGGTGCGCGTGAACACCTGGCTCGACCCCTTCGCCGATGCGCAGAACACGGGCTACCAGCTGACGCAGGCCATCTACTCCATCGCGGACGGCGACTTGTTCGGCGTCGGCATCGGGCGCGGCCTGGCGGATCAGATCCCCGTCGTTGAGAGCGACTTCATCTTCGCGGCCATCGCAGAAGAGATCGGCCTTCTGGGCGCGGCCGGCGTGCTGCTGCTGTTCCTGTGCTTCGCCGTGCGCGGCTTCGTGACGGCGGCGCGCGCGAAGAGCGACGTCAGCTCGTTTGTGGCCGTGGGTCTCACGTCCATGATCGTGCTGCAGGCGTTCATCATCGTAGGCGGCGTGACCAGGCTCATCCCGCTGACGGGTCTTACCCTGCCCTTCATCAGCCAGGGCGGCTCGTCGCTTTTGGCCAGCTTCATCATCGTAGGCTTCCTGCTGCGCTGCGGCGACGAGGGCACGGGCGTGGGTCAGGAGATGGCCAGCGCCACCACCTCGCTGCACGCCAACAGCGTACTGGGCCGCGTGTCGCTGGGCAAGCGCCTGAACCACAGCATGCTCTTGTGCTCCGCCCTGTTCGCGCTGCTGGTAGCGAACCTCACGCTCATCATGGTGGTGCAGGCCGACTATTACCAGAACATGCCGGGAAACAACCATACGCTTGCGAAAGAAGCGCGCTCGGAGCGCGGCACCATCGCCACGTACGACGGCGTGGTGTTAGCGCGCAGCGTGAAGGAGGAAGACGGCACCTACGAGCGAGAGTACCCGGCGGGCGACTTGGCCAGCCACGTGGTAGGCTACTCGTCGCCTCAGTTCGGCAACTCCGGCATCGAGAAGGCGTACAACGACACGCTGAAAGGCGAAGAGAACTTCGCATCGTGGACCGACGTGCTGAACTCGTTCGCCGGCATCGGCACCGCGGGAAACGACGTGACGCTCACCCTCAACTCGAAGATCCAGCAAGCCGCGCAGGATGCGCTTGCCGGACGCAAGGGCGCGTGCGTGGTGATGGATCCCGACACAGGCGCCATCCTGGCCATGGCCTCGGCTCCCACATACAACGCGGCCGACTTCGCGGCGGTCATCGAGCAGGCGAACGCGAACCCTGACGACAGCACCCTCGTCGATCGCGCGGCAGGATCGCTGTACGCACCGGGCTCCACGTTCAAGATCGTCACGCTGGCCACCGCGCTCGAGGACGACGTGGCCGACGAGGACACGGTGTTCTCCTCGCCCGGCACCATGGAGATCGGCAACGCAACCGTCTCTAACTTCAACAAAGCGAACTACGGCAGCCTCACCTTGGCCCAAGCAACCGAGCTTTCGTCGAACACGGTGTTCGGCCAGCTAGGCGTAGAGATGGGCGCTGACAAGCTGGTCGCCGGAGCCGAGAGCTTCGGCTTCAACAAGGAGATCGACTTCCCGCTGTACACGCCCGAATCACTCATGCCCTCGGCCGAGGACCTGCAAAAGAGTCCCTGGGAGCTGGCATGGGCAGCCGCCGGCGAGCCGGTGGGAGACACCACGCGCCCCGGCCGCGAGAGCCCGGCCGGCCCCCAGGCCACCGTGCTCGAGATGGCCATGGTGGGCACAGCCATCGCCAACGACGGCGTCATCATGCAGCCCTACCTCGTCGACAGCGTGAACAACGCCAACGGCGAACGCAGCTTCTCGGCCTCTCCGACGAAACTGATGCAAGCCGTCAGCAAGACCACGGCCGGACGCGTGCGCGACGTGCTGCTGGGCGTCGTGCAGAACGGCACCGGCACCGCGGCCGCCATCCCCGGCATCGCCGTAGCCGGCAAAACCGGCACCGCCGAGAAGGAGAACGGCAACGACAGCTGGTTCGTGGGCATGGCGCCGGCCGAGGATCCGCGCGTCGTGGTGGCCATCGTCATCGAGGACGGCGAAGAGGGAGTGGGAACCGCTAAAGCGCAGAATGTATTGAAAACAGCTTTGGAAGTTCAGGGACTTTTGTAGATAAGGTATGCTGATGGCCCGTATACTGTCTGGAAGAAGTATACAGCCCAGCATGTAACCTAAAGGAGCTAAAACGTGACCGGAAACATGATAGGCAGGGTATTCAACAACCGCTACCAGATAACCGAGCGCATCGGCATCGGCGGTATGGCAGAGGTGTACCGGGCGCAGGACAACGTGCTTGGCCGTCTGGTCGCCGTGAAGGTCATGCTGCCCCAATACGCCGCCGACCCGAACTTCACGCAGCGCTTCAAGCAGGAAGCCGCCGCTGCAGCCAACCTCCAGAGCCCCTACATCGTGAACGTGTACGATTGGGGTCAGGACGAGGGCACCTATTACATCGTCATGGAGTTCGTGCGCGGGTCCGACCTTAAAACCGCCATCATCGAGCGCGGCGCCATCAACCAGCGCAAAGTCGCCGAGATCGGCTCGCAGGTATGCCAGGCGCTTTCCGTGGCGCACGGACTGGACATCATCCACCGCGACATCAAGCCGCAGAACATCATGGTGCAGCCCGACGGCACCGTGAAGGTCATGGACTTCGGCATCGCGCGCGCGAAGAATTCCGTCATGACCCAAACCTCCTCGGTGCTGGGCACGGCTCACTACATCTCCCCCGAGCAGGCGCAGGGCAAGGACCTCACCGCCACCAGCGACATCTACTCGCTGGGCATCGTGCTGTACGAGTCGGCCACGGGACGCTTGCCGTTCGACGGACCCGATGCCGTGAGCGTGGCCATGAAGCAGGTCAACGACCTGCCCGTGCCGCCGCGCGAGATCAACCCCGATATCGATCCCGCGCTCGAGGCCATCATCATGAAGGCCATCGCGAAGAACCCGGCCGACCGCTTCGCCACCGCGAAGGACATGCGCCTCGCGCTGAACGACTACCTGGCCGGACGGCCCGTCAACCTGGGCGAAGGCTTCACCAGCGCCGAGACCGTGGTCATGGGCGGCGTGGTGCCCCCCGTCGGCGTGGCCGACGGCACGGCCGTCATGCCCGCGATGGGCGGCGTCAGCCCCGCATCCCCCACCGCGGCGCAGCGCTCCTACAACGCGAACAACACCAGCGGGAAGAAGAACAACAAGAAGACCATCGCCATCGTCATCGGCATCATCGCGGCTCTTGCCGTGGTAGGCGGCATCGCGTTCGCCCTCATGTCGGGCAGCGGGAACGACAAAGACAAGGTCGCCGTTCCCAGCGTGGTAGGCCAGACGGTGGATCAGGCCACAGCCGCCATCGAAGGAGCCGGTTTCGAGCTGGGGAAGGTGGAGGAGTCGTTCGACGACAAGGTCGAATCCGGCAAGGTGATCAGCCAGGATCCGAAGGGCGACAGCAAGCAGGCCAAGGGCACTAAGATCAACCTCACCGTGTCGAAGGGCGTGCAAGAGATCACCGTGCCCGATCTGACGGGCATGACTGCCGATCAAGCGCAGAAAGCGCTCACGGCCAGCGGGCTGAAGTACGCAAAGGGAGCCGCCGAGTACTCCGACACCGTCGAGAAAGACCACGTGGCGCGCCAGGACATCGCAGCAGGCGAGAACGTAGCCAAGGACACCGTGGTCACGTACTACCTGTCGCTAGGCTCCGAAGGCATCGAGGTTCCCAACGTGGTGGGCATGTCGCGCGGAAACGCCGTGACCACGCTGAATAACGCAGGCCTGATCGTGGATACCGACAACTACACCTACGAGGCCAGCGACCAGCCGGAAGGCACGGTGCTCGCCCAAACACCCGCAGCAGGCTCGAAGCTGCAAAAGGACGGCTTGGTGGCGCTAACGCTGAGCAAGGGGCCCGAGAAGAAGACGTTCTCCGTCGCGGTCAACGCGAATGGAGGCGGCAAGATCTCGGCCAGCGCTTCGTCGGTAACCGAGGGCGACAGCGTCACCATCACCATCACGCCCGATAGCGGCTACGAAGTAGCATCGGCCAGCGGCTTGGACGACGTGCCGAAGTCAGGCGGCACCTTCACCATCTCGAATGTGAAGGCGAACGTCAACGTGAACGTGACCTTCCAGGCAGTTACGCCATCCCCCACGCCGGATCCCAAGCCAACCGACGACACCAACAAGAACTAGGAATCTCCGCGATGCGTCTTCGGGCGCATCGCTTTTTTTATGCGTCCTGCAAGGCGTCCTGCAAGCTCGGGGCAAGCCGGACGATTAATGCTACAATATCAAACGCGCCTCCGTAGCTCAGGGGACAGAGCACCGCTCTCCTAAAGCGGGTGCCGCGCGTTCGAATCGCGCCGGGGGCACCATCTGATCGCAAAACGGCGCCTCTCGGGCGCCGTTTCTTCTTGCAAGCCGGAAGCGCGTTCCGCCCTCCTCCTACTGGTACTCGCGCAGAGCCCCTTCCTTCAATACGAGGATCACGCAGGTTCCCTTGCCGAGCTCGCTTTCCACTTCCATATGCGTACCGGGACCGAAGTAGCCGCAGATTCGATCGTGCACGTTCTTCACCGCGATGCCGAGGCCGAGCGACGATTCGGGATGAAGAATGTTGCAGCGCGCCTCTTCGGTCATACCCACGCCGTTGTCGCACACGCGCACAATCACGTCGTTGCCCGTGACCTCGCCCGTCACCTCGATAGTCAACTTCCCCTCGCTCGGCATGGCGTGGCGTACAGCGTTCTCCACGAGCGGTTGCAGCAAAAAAGGCGGCACCAGCATGTCTTCCACACGAGGATCGATCCGCATCTCCATCTCCACGCGGTCGGCACCGAAACGCGCCACTTCGAACGTGAAGTACCGCTTCGTTTGCTCCATCTCACGCGCGAACACGATCAGATCGGCGGAGTCTTCAAGCGTTCGGCGATAGAACACGGCGAATTCGCGCAGCAACTTGCGCGCCGTTTCGGGGTCGGTGCGAATGAGTGAGGCGATGGTGTTGATGGTATTGAACAAGAAGTGCGGATTGATCTGGCTTTGGAGCATCTTCAGCTCCATGCGCGTGGCCAACTGCGTCTGCTCTTCCAGCGCCGATGCCGCCATCTGCGTGGACAGCAGTTTGCCGAACCCTTCGGCGATGGACTTCTGCGTCTCGCTGATGTGCTTCGCTCGGCGATAGTAGAACTTGAGCGTGCCCTCGACGTTGCGGCCTACGGCAAGCGGCACGATGATGGCCGCCTTGATATTCGACGACTCGCTGGGGAAGCCGATATCTTCGGGCGTGAACAGGATGCGCAACTTGCCGTCGGCGAGCGTGGCATGGGTCGCGTGGGTGCGGATGATGCTGCCCGGCAGGTTCTGAGCTTCCTCGAAGCCTGCGTATCCCAAAATCTGCTTTTTGTCGGTGATAGCCACGGCGATAGCCGCGGTGGACGGCAGCAGCAACCCGCAGATCTTCTGCGCGGCCTTGTAATCCATGCCGTCGTTCATGCAGGTCAGCGTTTGGCTAGCCAGCTTCAACATGGAGTCAGACTGACGAGCGCGCACCGAATCGGGATCCATGATGAGACGGATGACCACCACTATGGACAGCGTGAACACCACGCCTGCGCATACCATGATTGCCACATTGCGATACGGCACCGCGATGGACCACAGCAACACAAGACCCGAAAGCGCCGTCACCGTGAACATGAACATCTCGAGCGTGAAGAAGCGCGGCAGCGCCGATTTCGACTCCCTGGTCTCTTCCTGCATGGTACCTCCCCGCGTTGCTCAACCCTGCCCAAGCAGCGCGCTTGAGCCCATCAGCCCAGTATACCGAATTCGTTGAGAACAAGTATGACGGCGGCCACAATCAGGAAGAAGCCGAAGACGAAGCGCAATGCGAGCTCGGGAACCACCCGCACAAGACGCGCGCCGATGACCGCGCCGGGAATAGAGCCCACGGCGATGGCAATGCCCGCCGCGTAATTGATGTTTCCCAGCAACGCCTGCTCGACGACGCCGGGAATGGCGAGGATCATCACGGCGATCAGCGACGTGCCGGACGCCTGGCGCATCTCGATGCCGATAAGAGACAGCATGAGGGGCACCATGATGAACCCGCCGCCCACGCCGACGTAGCCGGATGCCACGCCCGCGCCCAGGCCGATCCCTGCGCCGATGAGCAGCTGCTTGCGCGTGAGTTTGCGCGGCACAGGGTCGACGGCAGCGCCAGCCTGTGCGCTCACCTTCGTCGGATCGTCAATCGCGTCGTCGTTCGCCGCAGCGTCGCCTACACGCTCGATGGCGGCTTCGTCCGGCTCGATCGTGCTGCTCGACGCTGCATGCTGTTGCGTGCGGTTCTGCGAGCGCATCTTGAAGGCCTTGCCCAGCATTTTCACCGCCGACCAGCCGATGATGAGCGCCGCAGCCACCATAATCATCCAGGCGGGCGAAATCTGCGCAAGCCACACGCCCAAAGGCGAGGTGAGCGCTCCGCCGAGGCCTGCCGCCACGCCAAGCGACACGATGCACGTTTTATGGCGTATATGGGATGCCGCGCCCGATATGGACGTGGGAATAATGGCGAACAGCGACGTGGCCGTGGAAACGACGGGGCTCATGCCGAACGCCAAACGGAAGATGGGAACCATGACCGTGCCGCCTCCGATGCCCAGCAATCCGGACAAAATTCCGATAGCCACGCCGGCAATAGCCGGCAGCACGAACATAGCGAGCACATCCATAGTTTGACGCCCGATCCTTTCCCGATCTCTCAACACGCGAGCCGCTCAACTGCACGCCATCGTACAGCTTAGACTGCGCCCCGTGGAGGCTCCGTCATGCAAACGTTGCCGAGCGTGCTTATTTATTCCGCGACGTTCAGGCGAATCTCGCTCGTCACACCCGGATCGATGCCGGCCGCCGCGATGGCCGCCTGCGCCGAAGCAAGTCGATCGGCTCCGTTGCCGGCGCTGGCCTGGCGCTGCGCGGCCGACTGCATAAGCGCCGTACGCAGGATCTGATCGTTCTCCATGCGCGCCATCAGCTCCGGCCACACGAACTGGAACTCGAAGTACTTCGAGCAGTTGCGCTGGGCATACGTCGTCGCTTCGCCGGTGGCCGCCTTCGCCGCTTTCCGGTACGCCTTCTTGTCGGGGCGCGCCAAGCTCCTCAGAAAGGCGGTCAAACGAATGCGCTTCGTGATGCCTGGCTCAAGGAACGGGCCCGGATACGGCTCCAGCGAAGACGGCTTCACCTGCAAAAGGTCGATCTGCGTGCGGCTGTACTCCATCTTCCGGTATTCGTAGAGCCATCGGAAGATATCCTGACGGAAGCGCGTGCCCTCGCTCTCGGTTTCGGGAGGAAGGTGGCGCAGGCTCCACTGATTGTCGAACCAGATGTCCGAACCGTACATACGCAGGTCAAGCATGTAATCGAGATCTTCGCCGCGCGCGATCCAAGGATCGAACGACAGACGCTTGAACGCCTCTTTATGCAAAGCAAGGCAGCCGCCGCACGTATGGTTCGATCGGGAAAGACGAGGGCCGCGCATGGCCTTCGAGATCCATTTGTTGAAGGCCTTTCCCTGCTGCCAGAAATGGTTGTACCACTTGTCCTGGCTCTTCGACAGGTAGGAGCCTTCGGAATTGAAGTAGAAGCCGGTCTTGGCCAGGATGGGAATGCCCTTCTTCGTGAGCTTGCCCAGGCCGTACATGGCCTTCTGCAGGAAGTCGGCGTCATCCACCACTTCGTCGTCGTCGAGGAACACCACCGAGTCGAAGCCCAGCACGTCGGCCATCACCAGACCCAGGTTGCGCACCGCACCGTAGCCGGACAGGCCGATCTCCTTCTGCAGCTTGCCCAAACCCAGCTGCTCCATGCGCTGCTGGATAAGTGCCAGCTCGGGAGCGCCGATGACCACGGTGTTCAGCGAGGGAAAGCGCGAGACAACGCTTTGAACCTTCTCGGCCGCCTGGTTCTCGATCGACGGCTCGCTGACCACGAGCACGATGATCTGGCCGGCGCCGCGCACCTTCTGCAACGACGCAAGCAAACGCGGGAGCTCGCCGGATTGCGAGATGGGAGTCGCGTGATCGTAGGTCGTGAGCACGCTGCCGCCTTCTTTGCGGCGACGCGCGGACACGAAAGTGGGGATCACAATAACGGGGTTCATGCACGTCCTTCACTCGGGTACAACTGCGAGGGCTCGGCCCAACCCCATATTGTAGCGATATACGCCCCGCAGCCTTGTCAATTCATCGAATCAGTGAAGGCGAGCTATTTGGTCATATATTAAAAGAAAGCAGGCGCGGCTCACGCGTTCCGCGCCTGCTTTCCCGCTAGCGGGCTACTGCCTTCTTCACCACGTCGAAGCGCTTGAGCGCGGAGAGCAGCGGAAGCCCCAACACGTAGATGACCAGGGCTTCGCCGAGACCGGTGGCCACCACGCCGAACAGGTACATGGGCAGGTACAGCCCGTCGAGCGCGATAGACGTGAACGGGATGGTGTAGTAGCCCAGGCCTTGCAGCAGAAGGGGTAGATACGCAGGCACGATGAGCGCGTTCGCGATCACGGGGCCCAGCAGCGCCAGCTTCGGACGCTCGCGCATTTTCCAACACCACAGCGCGCCAAGGAACGTGGCCAGGCTGCCGAACACCACGTCCAGCATGCCCAGCGCCCCCGTTCCGTTGATGGCGAGCGCCATAAGGTTCGCGATGATGCACCCGACAGTGAGGCCGGGCACGGCCGCCGGCGTAAGCACTGCCAGCACGCACACCGCCTCGGAGATGCGGAACTGCACCGGCCCCCAAGCCAGTCCTTGCAGCGCCAAAAGCGTGATGAGGGTGGCAGCCGCGTACACGGCCGCGATCATGCCCGCTTGGGCGACGTACGTCGTCTTCTTGTTCATGGATATGCTCCTGTTCTCCGCGCGGCGCGGTGCCGCGGGCTTTGGGCAGCTAGTAATCCGCGAGTGCAGGGCCCAACGATGCAAACGCGGAGCCGTCGACGGATGCGAGCGTGAGTTTCGCAACCGGCAAAGGCCGAAAGGAAGTATAGCAGAGGCGCGGCCGAGGGCGCACGGTAAAAGCACGAGGGGCGCCGCATGTCGCAAGCATCGAACACGGGGACGAACCGCCCTGCTTGCTATGCACGCCATGAAGCGCTTTTTGCACAAAAACCCGCGACGTTCGATAACAAGAAGGCCCGAAAGCGCGCCCAAGGGTGCAGCTTTCAGGCCTTCGATTATGCACGATGCTCTGACCTGGCGCTTCACATTATCGCGCAGAAGCCTATCGCAAGCGAACGGTCGGCGAAATCACACATCGGCGCTTTTTGTGCGTAGAAGCACGCGGAGCGTGCATCACGCTGGATTCTGCACGGCATCGCCTACGCGCCCGGACTCCTCCTTGCGGCGGTCGACCGCGGCGCGGCGGATGCGAAGGACGGCGTAGCCTACGAACACCACCGAGTACACGGCGACGGCCATCTGCGCAGGAGCGCCGCCGCGCAGGGCGGAGGGCACCAGCATGAGCAGCAGATGCACGTACACGAGGCCCCAGAAGGGATACGCCAGCAGCTGCACGCGCTTCCACGTCTCCTTCTTCATGCGCTTCTTCACCACGTTGAACGACGTCACCCCCAGCACGACCAGCAGCGCGAACAGCGCCAACGCAAGCGCAAGCGCCACGGCGACATTGGTTTGCGGCAGCCCCGTCGAGAGGTTGGCCGCGTACGAGGAGAGGTAGATGGCCATGTGGCCCAGCGACAGCAGCCACGCCATGATGGACAGCTCGGCGCGGATGGGACGCAGGTACGTCGCCACGCGCGAGTCGCGCGCGAACACCCCGATGTACATCACGACGGCGAACAGCGCGGTAGCCAGCGTGCACTTGTGCAACAGCAGGAACAGCGCGTCGTACAGCATCGGCGGTAGTCCCGCGAACGAGCCGACCACGAACAGCACGTCAAGCGTGGCAGCCAGGGCGTAGAACGCCAACGGACACGACTTGATGGGCCGCTTGCATGCGAACGCGAATGCCACAGCGCCCGCAAGAACCAAGATGAGCGTCATGAGTGCACCTCCATCACCGTCAACGCCAGCGCCGCGAACGCGCAATAGGGCTTCTCGGCCGCAAGCTCCTGCGTGCGCTGCATGAACGCAGGGAGCCACGCTTGCGCATGCTCGCGCTCAAACGTCTGAATGCGCTCGGTCCAAGCAGCGACAGCTTCGGCATCGTCGCAGTTCAGAGCATCGGCGAGCTTCGCGTACAGATACGACAGGAATTCGAACTCCTCGAACACGCTATCGCACGGCTCTTTGCGCGCATTCTTCGCCACCACGCCCGCCTCGCGCATCAAGCGCTCTACATCCAGCGTCACCGGCGTGCGGAACAGCGCGGGAACGCCTTTCATCCCCCGCTCCACGTGCAGAAACGCGCTTTCGTACGGGAAGATGGGGGTGTGGCCGCCGGGTGCCAGGTACAGGCGCGAGTACACGATGCGCATATCGGCCAACAGATCGGCCGCCGACGCATCGCGCCAAGCAGCAAGCGCTTCAGCCGTCGAATCCGCCGCCGCCGGGTCGGCGCCCGCATCGAGCAGGCATGCCCGGGCATCGTCGGCGAACGACCCGTCGACCAGCCCTTGCGCCAGGCGCTCATCGGGATACGCGAACGCGCACGACAACAACTCGAACGCATCGGCCTTCCCCACCGCCCGCTTCACCGCTTCTTCTCGCCCCATAAGTCCCCCTTGTTCCGACATCTTCGCCCCAAAAACACGCCACAGCGCGTGAGGCGTGTTTTTGGAGCGAAGATGCCCCGTGCGCCGGAGCCTAAAGGGGGCGATCCCCTTTAGGCCGTCAGCGCCTTATTTACTGCAAGTAGTATACGCTCGGTTTCGTGCCGGCTTCCTCGTTGAGGAACATCGTCTCGCGTCCCTCGATGGCCTTCGACACGTCCGACTCGGGATCGTCTAGGTCGCCCCAGTAGCGCGCGCGGCCCGGGCACAGCTGCATGCAGGCGGGCACGTCGCCGCGGTCGATGAGGTTCTTGCAGAACGTGCACTTCTCCACCGTGCCACCCTTATGCGGCGGGGCATCGTACTCGCCCACCACGACGTCGAGGTAGTACTCGGGGCTCTTGATCAGCGTGCGCACGCCCTCGTACGGGCACGCCTTGATGCACGACTCACACCCGATGCACAGCTCGCTGTCCACCGAAACGATGCCCGTCTCCTCGTCCTTGGCGGTAGCGCCCGTCGGACACACATCGAGGCACGCAGGCTTCTCGCAATGCTGGCACTGCATCGGAAGGAAGTTCAACGTGCAATTGGGGAACGTGCCACCCGCGTTGTCGTTTGCGAGAGCCCCGCGCACCACTGCCGTCCCCAGCGTGTTCCAGTCATCGTCCGCCTTGGTGTACACCACATTGTACGAGAGGTCTTTCGGAAGGTTATTCGCAAACTTGCAAGCAGTCGCACAAGCTTGGCAGCCAATGCAGCGACGAAGATCAATAGCCATTCCGTATCGAGTCATATTCCCAACCTCCTAGAGCTTTTCGATGGCCACGGCGCAGTCGAAGTACGACTGGTTCCTGCAAGCCTGGTTGTAATCATTGAACGTGGTACGTGCGAGATCGCCATCTATATGCTCACGCGTCAGGAAGCTGCGAGGGCAATGGAGCGACTTGCGCTGCTGCCCCGCGTTGAGCACGGCGAGCAAGGTGACGGATCCGCGATCGTTGTAAAGGCGAATCTCATCGCCCTCTTCAATGCCAAGCTCGGCGGCATCTTCGGGATTGATGCGGCACACCGGCTGCGCTTCAAACTCTTTCATATAATCCACGTCGTACCATTGCGTGTGCGTGCGCGTGCGCATATGCTCGCAGCAAATGGTGAAGGGGAACTGCTCGCGTATGGGATTGCCGAGATCTGCCTCGCGCGCCGGCTCCCAGTAGCAGGAGAACTTCTCCTTCTCAAGATCAACCTCTTGACCCATGTTGTAATCAGGCTTAGGAGCTTCACGATAGAACATGGCCCGCTTCGATGCCGTCTTGAAGATACCGCCTTCGAAAGCGACAGCCGGCTCGGTGTCGCAGCGCAGGTAGTTCTTCTCGCGCACCTTGTCGATGGTGATTCCGTTCTCCTTGCCGAAGGGCGTTGAGAGGCAGGTGTTCAGGTATTCGTCAGCAGTGAACTGGAAGAAGTCGCCATAGCCCATGCCCTCGGCCAACAGCTTGTAAATCTCGAAGTCGGGCTTGCTCTCGTACAAAGGCTCGATGGCTTTCTGGTTCCACAGCAGATAGGGGTTGCCGTAATAGCGCACACGCAGGTCCTCGGTTTCGAACCAATGGCACGCAGGCAGCAGGATGTCAGCGTATAGAGAAGTGTCGTTCATGGTCATGTCTTGGATAACGATGAACTCGAGCGCCTTCATAAGCTCGATGGTCTCGTTCTGCTCCGTCTGGTTTGAGACGATGTTGGTGCACGAAGCGTAGAAAGCCTTGACGGGGAACGGCTCGCCAAGCTTTTGACCGCTCGATACGACATTGAAGAAGTCGCTCCAGTTGATTATGGCACCCACTCCTTGAGGTACCTCGCCTGTCGTGCTCGGCAGCTGGAGGCAGGCTTGCACGTTGCCTTCTCCGAAATTCGGCTCACCCGTGTACAGGCCCGAACCCGGCTTGCCCATCTGGCCGGCGACCAGAAGGAGCGTGTTAACGCACTTCGAGCTGTAGATGCCGTTGTTGTAATGATTGAGGCCGAATTTCATATCCATCTGCACGTTGCCTTCTTGCGTGTACAGATGAGCGAGATGTTTGATGTCGTCAGCGCTCACGCCGGTCACTTCCGAGGTATGTTCCAAAGTCCACGGCGCGACGGCTTCTCGGATCATCTCCATCTCCGTTTTCACGGCATGCCCGGCAATCTCGGGAACGTCGCCCATAGCAGGCTTCTTGGCTTCGCTGTGAGCAACGGCCTCGCCGGCTTCTTCGTCCCACACAACGCACGGATCGACCTTCTCTTCTTGGCCTTGCGCGTTGGTGGTCGTAGTAGGTTCTACCCCCAAATCGCTCATGCGCAGGAACATGCCGTCTTCTTTGATGAGGAACGGCGCTTCGGTATGATCTCGCAGGAAGTCCGTCGCTTCCCAGCTCTGTTCGAGAATCTCGCGCACGACTCCCAGAGCAAGCGCGCCGTCGGTCGCAGGATGAACGGGAACGAACCAGTCGGCTTTCGAAGCCATGGTGCGGTAGGCGATGTCGATGACTACGAGCTCGGAGCCGGCATCGCGGGCCTCGAGATAAAAATGCGTGCGCTGCTTGTCCGACACCGCAGTGTCACCACCCCAGATCACATGATGGTCAGCGTTGGGAACGTCCGAAGCACGGTTTCCGGCCGAGCCGGGGCCGAACATGTAGGTCCAAGACATGGGCGTGGCGATATCGCGGTCCGGCAGAACACGGCTCGCCCCCATGACATTGAGCAGACGCGCCATGACGGAGCCTTCCGGGGCTCCTCCGCCAAGTTCGGCGGTGTTGCCACTACCCAGGAAGAACGCAATGGACGTGGGACCAAACTCGTCAATGTACTGCTTCCACTTATCGGTGATTTCGGAGATGGCCTCGTCCCAGGTGATACGCTCGAACTCTCCCGCGCCACGTTCGCCGACGCGACGCATGGGATATTGCAGACGCTCAGAGCTGTATACGCGCGCAGGCTGCGAGAGCCCCTTGGGGCAGATGCGGTCGAATTCCGGGCCGTCCTCGAAATGGCCCGCCGTGGTGCGGACGACCTGCCCGTCGCGAACATGGACATCCAGATAGCAGCCCTGGCCGCATTGGGAGCGGCAGGCACCGGAGAAGATTTGCGTCTCGGGGGCTCCCTTTTGCGGTTCGGCTTTTTCCAGGTTCTGGGTTTGGGGGCTGCAGCCTACCAGCGCGCCTGTCGCCGTCAGCGCCGCCGCACCCTTGATGAAGCTCCTGCGGGTGAACCCATGCGTTGCTTGTTCAGCCATGTGTGCTCCTCTCTTTTTCACTCCTCGGCCGCAAGGCCTTCCGATGCTCGCCCTTCGCAGATAGCGGGGAGGGGATCGCGTTCTGCGAAGGGCGGGGTGAAAAGCCTCGTTCCCCTGGCCTTTCATGAGTTTCACTTTACGGAGCGCCGAAGGATATTGCGATAAATCGGAAATAAGTTTTGCGTTAAAAAATTCTTAACCACGTATTAACGCCGCTGGTCAAAGAGCTGTTCGAGGCATTACAGCGATCAAGCGCCATCCAGCTCGAGCAACCAGGCATTGACGACCTCCGCCGCCTCTTCAGCGCTCATCCTCAAGTCAACGGCCTGAGCAGCCGCAAGGTAATCGTTAGCCCAATGTGGATAGACAACGACCTTCGTAGGCCATACCCTCGGTTCACGATCGGCCTTCACCGCCTCTTTCGCACGGGCTTCGAAAATGTCGACGACGGCACGCTTGATATCCGACTTAGAGGGATGCCCTGTCGAATCGGAAAGCTGCTTGATCAGCACGAGGTCGACCAGGTCTCTCGGTCGATTGTTTCGATACCCCTTGTCAGGGTCATGAGGATCGGTTGCCGCATGAATTTTTTGAGCCGCTTGATAGCACATGGCCATACCGACAAGCTTTTCCGGAGTAGGTATGCCAAAACCCTCAAGCGACGGCGCGGCGAAAGGCTCCTGGGCTGAACCCGCCATGCCTTCATCAGGAGACACTTCCACTTTAATCTTGCGCCAGGTTTTGTTCCTCAGAGAAACGGTTACGACGAACCTGCGCGGGCAGATGCTTTTGCCTGGCACCCTAATCTGCTCAATCTCCGAACGAGCGAACTCGAACGGCCCCCAATTTCCGCTTACGAACCGCTCGTCCATCAGTTCCAAGAATTCGTCCAAATCCCCACGGACTATCCCGTCGATATCTTTAGTGGCTCTTGAAGCGAGGCCGAACACGTGCTGGAGAAGCGTGCCGCCCTTCAGCGAGAACCTGCACGCATTGTCATCATCGACCACTTGTTGAAGCATGGCGGTTATAACCGTCGAAGCGATGAGCCATCTCACCCTTCCACTCGCAGCAATACCGAAATCAGCTTCGGCATGATCGATCCATGAGTCTAGAACACCAGCGTTTCTGGGCTCTTTGCCTCGGGGCTTCATGCCGGCCATCAGCTCATGAAGGCTCTCCTCTTTGTTCTTGCTCATCAGCTCCCCCTACCGTCGCTTCGAACCGCTCGGCCTCCCTTTTTCCCAGCAGCCCCCTTTTCCTGCCGTTTTCGACAGCCTGCTCCAACAAGTAGCGCGGCGTTCCGGTAGCCGCGCACTGCTCGATCGCAGTAGCCAGCTTTACGCAGCGCATCCCTTCCCACCAACCAACTTGTTTCGCGTCCACCGTTTCATAATGGATCGCATAACCCTCGCCGCCCTTCCTACGAATCCGGCGCCCGCCATCAACTACTACATGTATCGAAGTGGGATTCACATCGCAAACATCGTACGCATCGAGCGCCGTTTCATGGCTGAGCGCAGCTTCGTCGCACCCCGTCCACAAGAGCGCCAACATGAACCTATCGAAGCTCGACGGAGGTACTTGGGGAACGCGATAGACGCTGCGAACGACGCGCTCGAGCCTTCCTCTTTTTACAAGCATGGCCAGAGAAGGCGCACTTACCCCTGCTTCTTCCGCTTGAGCAGTCGTCACGAACCCGTACTGGTCTAGAGCCACTTCGCGAAGACGATCTATGTCGAATACAACTTCATTCATGTCAAAATATTAACACGGTGTGAATATTTTGACAAACCAAAGCTAGGCTCGCAAAAAGTAAACACGGTGTTCACTTTTTTGCAAGCTTGTTGCTCCGCGGAAGCCGAAGCCGCGGCAGCGGCTCTCACTCCAAGGTGTCGGCCATCTTGTAGCCCACCCGCTGGACGGTAAGCAGGTACTTGGGCTCCGAGGGGTTCTCCTCGATCTTCTCGCGAATCTTGCGGACGAACACGGTGATGTTGTTCGTGGGCTTGCAGTCGGCATCCGACTCGCCCCAGATGTACTCCTGGATCTGGCTGCGCGTGAACACCTTGCCCGGATGCGCGGCCAGAAACGCCACGATCTCGAACTCCTTCGTGGTCAGCGCCACCGGGCGCCCCTTCACGCGCACCTCGTATTCGCCGAACCGCACCTCCAGCTCGCCGATGCGCGCCACGCCCTCGCGGTTGCGGCAGCGGGCGAAATCGATGGTGTCCTTGTGGCGACGGATGTTCGCCTCGATGCGCAGCAGCAGCTCGGTGGAATCGAACGGCTTCGTCACGTAGTCGTCGCCGCCGGCGCGGAAGCCGATGCTCTTGTCCACGATGTCGCACTTCGCAGACAGGAAGATCACCGGGATGCGGCGGCCCTGCTCGCGGATGCGCGCGCAGAGATCGAAGCCGTTCGTGCCCGGCAGCATCACGTCCAGCAGCAGCAAATCGGGATGCTCGCTGGCCAGCAGCTCCAGCCCGCTTTCCGCATCCCTAGCGCCGCAGAACGCGTAGCCGTTCGACACCAGCAGCTGCTCGAGCGCTTGCCGCAGGTTGTCCTCGTCGTCGATGACCATGACCTTATACATCGTCCTCCCCCTCTATCTCGCCCACGATCGCGCTCGCGGGAATCGTGATGACGAACCTGCTGCCGCGACCGAGCTCGCTTTCCACCGACACGGCGAACCCTTGCATGTCGCCGTATTCGCGCACCAGTGCCAAACCGAGGCCGCTGCCGTTGTACTTACGCGTGGACGTGCTGTCCACCTGCACGAACCGCTCGAAGATGCGCGCCTGGTCCTCGGGCGCGATGCCGATGCCGTCGTCCACCATCGACAACGTCACCACGCGCGCCTCGGCGTCGTACGCCACGCGCAGCTCGATGGAGCCGCCGTCGGGCGTGAACTTGATGGCGTTGCTGGCCAGGTTCTCCAGCATGCGCGTCGTCTTCTCGTAGTCGCCGTTGACCAAGGGCACGTCCGACGCCACCTTCGTGCTGAACGACACCTCGTACTTGCGCGCCAGCGGAGCCATGGTGCCCTTCACCGATGCCGCCACGTCGCCCAAATCCATCGGCTCGCAGGTGGCGCGCATGCCGCCCGCATCCGAACGCGCGATGTCCAGCATGTTGTTGATCATGTTGAGCAGGATGCGACTGTTCTTCTCGATCTCCTCCCACGAGCGACGGTCGTGCTCGTTGGCCGGGTCGCACGCCTCGCGCGATATCTGCGCGAACGTGATGATGGACGTCAGCGGCGTGCGCAGCTCGTGGTTCACCATGCTTAGCAGGTCGGACTTGAACTGCGTCTCCTGCGCCAGGTCGGCGTTAAGCTGCTCCAGCTTGTCGCGCTGGCGTTCCAGCAGGGCGTTCGCCTCGCGCAGGTCCACCGTACGCTCCTGCACCTGCGATTCCAGATGCTCGTACATGCCCCGCAGCTCGCCCGCCATGTCGTTGAAGCCGGCGATGAGGCTCCTCACTTCCTTCGCGGCGAAGCGCTGGCTGACGGACGCGCCCAAGCGTCCCTGTTTCAGCTCGCCGAACGCCGCGTGCATGCCGCCCAACGGCCGCAGCACGAACACAGTGGTCACCACCAAGATGACCAAGCCGATGAACACGGTGATCAACAGGAAGTACGCCATGTCTCGGATGACGTTGCCGCGCATGGCCGCCTGCTGCTGATCGAGGGGGATCACGATGCTGATTGCCCCGCCGACCGACTCGAGCGTCCAACCTTCCTTCGCGTGGTCGGTGATGTCGAGCTCGCCGACCGGCTCGCCGTGGCATTCGAGGCAGCTGTCGTCCACTTCGAGCGCTTGCAGGTAGCGGAACCGATCCTCGCCGTCGAACGGGGCCACGCCGTAGTACTCGGTCACCGAACGATCGGCGTTGAACGCCTCGAGCGCCTTCGTCTCGAACTCGTCGGGAATATCCTGCTCGCTGCGCGGGTCGAAGTTCGTGTACCGGATGTGGTAGTCGCTGCCCGCCGAGAACAGCCGGCCGACGCTCTTGCCCACCACCGAGCAGTGCAGGCCCTTGAACTCGTAGCCGCCGCTGGACGAATTGTTGATGATGCTTTGGGAGTTGTCCATGAACTGCCACACCGCGTCCATCTCGCGCGCGAACGTGCGCGCTTCCTCCAGCATGGCCTGCTCGGTCTGCCGCTGCTGCGAGTACAAATCGAACGCGACGAACGCGAAAAACGACACGGCGAACACCGCCGTCAGAGCGGCAAGATAGATGGTCTTCAGACTGAAAGCATGCTTCCCCATGAGCGCCCCCTACGCTGCGTTCGGAAAAATTCGCAGCGTGCAAGCACCGTAGCATAATCGTCTGATCGAAGCAAAGCTGCGACAAGGAATCAGCGACCTGGGGAAACACATGCATTCGCATCGCTCATCTGGCTATTATGATCTCGTTGCTCAAAGAGCGAAAACCTCAGCGCTTCTTGCGCGGCCTGCCCTTTTTGGGCGTTTTTCCCCGGTCGGAGGCTTTTTCGCCGCGCATGCGGCGAGCCTCTTCGCGGCGCGCGCGCAGGTCTTTCGTCTCCTGGCGAAGCGCCTGGTACGATGCGTAGCGCTGTTCGCTGATATCGCCCGACTCGACGGCGGCGCGCACGGCGCATCCCGGCTCGTCCTCGTGGCTGCAATCGCGGAATCGGCAGCGCTCGGCCGCCTCCTCGATATCCGCGAACGCTGCGCCGATGCCGGCATCGGCCTCCCACAGGCCCAGTCCGCGCACGCCCGGCATGTCCATGATGAAGCCACCGCCGGGAATGGCCACCATCTCGCGGCTCACCGTGGTGTGCCGGCCCTTGCCGTCGCGGTCTCGCACGGGGGTTGTTTCTTGCAACTCGTGTCCTACCAGCATGTTGATCAGGCTCGACTTCCCCACGCCGCTTTTGCCGATGAGCACGGCCGTGGTGTTCGGCGGCACAAGCGCGCGTACCGCTTCCACGCTGGAAGGATCGTCGGCCGACACGACGACGGTCTGCACGTCGGGGCCGGCCAACGCGCGCACGCGATCGCGCACCGACGCCACTTCGGCATCGCTTTCGGCGAGATCGGCTTTCGTCAGCACCACGGTCACGGCCGCACCCGTCTCGTAAGCCAGCACCAGCTC
The DNA here is from genome assembly GCF_048329335.1 of Eggerthella sp. NCBI lineage: Bacteria > Bacillati > Actinomycetota > Coriobacteriia > Eggerthellales > Eggerthellaceae > Eggerthella > Eggerthella sp. The sequence goes on from NZ_DBFEGU010000450.1 coordinate 19,955, forward strand.
TCGCTCGAGCCGCCTCACGTTCACGTCTGATAGCGGTTGCGCCACGAACACACGGTCGAAATTCGCAGCCAGCACCTGCGGGAGCGCGCGTTCGGTGGGATCTTTGCGCACGAACGCGCGCGTGCGCGGCAGGATACTCTCGATGATGCCCTTGTCATGGCCCTCCGGCACGGTCACCTCGACGAAGTCGCCGATCACGGCGCGCACTTCCTCGCCTTTCACCAGCGCGGTGGCATGCTCGCAACGCACGAACGACCCCTCGTCGGTGCGCACGAGCGGATATCCTCGATCAAGCTTGACGACCTGGCCTCTTTGCAAAAGCCCTCCTTCGAGTCACGAACAGCGCGCCTACCGCTGCCGTTCCCTCAGCCAATAGAACACGCCCAGCATCACCAGTCCGACGACCACCACGACAATGCCCGGAACGAACGCGTTGAAGTCGAACTCGTCGGGATGGCGTTCGCCCGGCGCGATGACGGTCACCGCCTCCGCATGAAGGTCGCTCTGGCCTTCATGATCGGCGCACACGAGATGGAACGTGCCACGCACTTGCAAGATGGTGCCCGTAGTACCATACTCGCCGAACGTGTCGATCTTCGATGCCGATTCGTTGCTCATATACACCGAGATCGTCGCAGAATCGCCCTGAGAGGAAAGCGTGATCCACCGATGCCTCCCCGACACGCCGGCACGGATGCTGTCGCCGATGACCTCGCCTGTTACCTGCACGGTCTGATTGTCGTAATAGGCATCGGCGCCGCTGAGGTCGACGATGGACGTGTCGTAGATGAACGAGCTGTCGGGCAGTTGCTGCGTGTTCACCGCATTGTCGCCCTCGGCAGGCTCATCGGCATGCGCGGCAGCCGGCAGCGCAAACACCGCCGCAAGCAGCACGGCCAGCACCGCGACGAAACGCACGAACGCAATCGGCAGCGGCAGCGGTTGACGGGTTCCCCACCTCATGACTTCAACACCCGCCTTTTCGGATTGAGCGACACGATAATCTCCGCCACCAGAGCCAACAGGGTGACGAATTCCAGACGACCTGCCCACATCTGCGCGATGTAGAAGAGCTCCAACGACGGAAACATGCCCGGAGCGGCAAGCCCCGACGACACGCCGCCGTTGCTGGCCATGGCCACCGATTCGAAAATGGCCTGCGGCGCCTCGTAGCCATGCGCGATGCCCACCAGCGTGCCCACCGCGTACGTGGCCACGTACAGCACGAACACCGTCATGGCCTCCTTCACGACTTCCGGCGAAAGAATGCGCCGGCCCACATGGTTGTACGACACCACGACGCGCGCCGAATCGGGCGCGAGCGCCTCCTTGATGGTAGCGACGATGGACTTCATGATGATGCCCATGCGGCTGAACTTCAAGCCGCCCGAAGTGGATCCGCCGCTGCCGCCCACGGCCATGAGGATGGCCAGCACGAAGAAGGCGCCCGACGACAGCGCGGTTGTCAGCTCGTTGGTGGTGATGTTCTGGAAGCCGGTGGTGGAGAACGCCGATATCACCATGAACAGCCCGCGTCGCAACATGGCAGGCAGACTGGAAAACTCGGGGCTTGCGCTGAGCGAGGCTGCCAGCACGCATGTCATCACGGCCAACCACAGCACCATCGTGCGGATTTCCAGATCGCGGAAGAAAACCTCCACGTGCCCTTTCCACATTTCGGAGTGCAGAACGAAGTTGATGGAGCCCAGCAACATAAGCAACATGAGCACGATCTCGAGCGGGAACCAATGATAGTACATGACGCTCTGGCTCATAGGGGCAAAGCCGCCCGTAGTGAAACCCGAGATGGCCAACCACAGCGATTGCAGGAACGCGCGCAGCGGTTCCATGCCGAGGAACAGGCACATGGCCGTGAGAATCACCGTGGCGACAAAGATCATGCCCATGCCGATCTTCGCGATGAACTGCGTGGTCTGCACAACGTTGGGCACCACATGTTCGCTACGACCCTCGGACATGTACAGGCTGGCTCCAGCGCGTTTGCCGAACAGACCGAACGACAACGCCACCACGATAAGACCGAAACCGCCCAACAGGTGCATCATGAAACGCCACATGTTGTCGGCGTTCGACAGGTGATCGAGATCGACGATGACGCTTGCGCCCGTGGTGGTCAGACCCGACACGCCGTCGAACAGGGCATCGAGGTAGCTGAGGTAATGGCCCGACAGGTACAGCGGCACCGCCGCCACGAACGCGAGCACGATCCACGCGAACCCGGTAACGGCGAGCGCCTGCTGGCGATTGAGCCGACCCGGATCGATGCGCAGGAACCGCAGCGCCGATCCGACGATAAGCGCAATGCCGATGGTCAGCAGATAGTGCGTCGCAGGAGTCCACTCAGCGCACGCAAGAGCCGTGACGAACGGCACCAGCAGAGCAAGGCTGGAGAAGAGAACGAGCACGCCGAGATAATGGCCGATGACCCGAACGTCGTACAATGTGAACCGTTGCCACATTCTGCGTCTACCTTTGCCTCGAACCGCGCAAACGGGCGAGTGTTTCGATGTCGATCAACCCAGCACGATCCTTACCAAGATGATAAGCGCCCACAGCAGCAACAGGAAGCACGACAGCGACAGCAGCACCACGCTGTAACCCAGCAGCGGCGTCTCGATGGCCTGTCGGATGTCCTTGTTCCTTTTGCGCATGCGGGTATTCTAGTACAAATGGCCGCTGTGCGATACGCCCGGCGCGGCAACAGACACAATGATGATGACTTGGGCGCCGCGAGGCTCGCAGGAAGGCCGTTCGACGCTCTCCATAATAAAGTTTACACGCGTAGCTATCGAAGCACGCATGAGCAAGGTATAATCCCACCATTCTTTGATCATTCGATCAAAAAACGCGAAGAGGAACGAGAAAGGTACGATCATGGCTCCTGAAAACGACATCGATTACTCGCTGTCGCGCGTTCCTGATGAAGCGAAACAGCCATTTTGGCGGATTCTTTTCATCAGGATCGGCGCGATCTGCTGCGTATCCCAGCTCATGTTGGGCGCGGCACTAGGCTACGGCCTGACGTTCTGGGATGCCTTCCTAGCAACCATGCTCGGCTCGGTGCTGCTTCAGGTGGTCAGCTGGGCGCTGGGCACGGCGGCCGCGCGCGAAGGCTTGTCCACCAGCCTGCTGTCCCGCTGGACCGGGTTCGGCAAGGTAGGATCCGCCCTGTTCGGCGGCGTGGTGGCTATCTCCATGGTGGGCTGGTTCGGCGTGCAGAACGCGGTGTTTGGCCAGGGCATGGCTGAAATCGTCCCGTTCACAGATTTCCTCGGCACGCAGGAGATCCTGCCCGGCATCATGGCTGGAATCACGCCCGAGTACATCTTCTGGGCCATCATCACCGGCCTGGGCATCACGCTGCTCGTGGTGTTCGGCATCAAGGCTATCGCGAACTTCGCCACGGTGTTCGTGCCGCTGTTCGTGATCGTGGTCATCGTAGCCGCAGCCATCATCCTGCAGAACCATTCGCTGACCGAGCTTCTCACCACGGCCCCTCCGGGACCGGCGCTGTCGCTGGGCGCGGCAACCACCATGGTGGCGGGCGGCTTCATTGCGGGCGCCATCTGCACGCCCGACTACGCGCGATTCCTGAAGAACGGCACCCAAGTGTTCTGGATGACGCTCATCGGCACGTTCGTGGGCGAGTTGGGCATGAACCTGCTTGCAGTGCTGCTGGCGCACGCCATGGGCACCGAGAATATCGTCGACATCATGATGGGCACGTCGGGCATCATCGGCGTCATCATCGTAGTCGCCTCCACGGTGAAGCTGAACGACATCAACCTGTACTCGTCCAGCCTGGGCTTGGCAACCATGATCAACGCGCTGTTCAACAAGGCCATCAGCCGCAACGGACTCGTGTGGGCGCTCGGCATCGTGGGCACGCTGCTGTCGGTCATCGGCATCATCAACTACTTCACTAACTTCCTCACGCTGCTGGGCGTGGCCATCCCGCCCGTCGCCGGCATCATGGTGGTGGACTACTTCATCTTGAAGCGCAGCCGCGCGACGCTTGACGCTTCGCGCGCCAAGGGCGAGCTGCCCGAGAAGGTTGAGAAGTGGAACCCCATCGCCATCGTCTGCTGGATCGCCGGTTTCGCCGTGGGCGAGGTCACCAGCATCATGAACGCGGGCATTCCGGGCCTGAACTCGCTGATCCTGGCCGGCGTGCTGTACTGGATCGTGATGAAGGTGTACGCCTCCATGAAGAAGGTGGACACCGTTACGTTCACGGAAACGGACCAAGTGCTGTAAGGCTCGCCGCGATGCGGTGGGTGTGGGCGGGGCGAAGCGAAAGCACACCCCACCGCCGCGAAAACCCCGATCAGCAATGCGAAGCCCCTGATCAACAATGCGAAGCCCCCGATGTTTCACGTGAAACATCGGGGGCTTCTTGCTTTGCGGCGACGTCTTCAGACGCAAGATCCTGTGTCGGACTTCGTTTTATGGGAGCAGCACCAGATCGTAAAGGTCGGGGCGACGGTCGCGCAGGTAGGGGCTGCGCTGGCGATAATCGACCACTTCGTTCAGGTCGAGCTCCACATGCAGCACCCCTTCGGCCTCTTCGGCCAGCTCGGCCACCACGTGGCCGCGCGGGTTGCACACCTTCGTGTGGCCCGGCATGACCAGCTGATCCTCGACGCCGTAACGGTTCACGGCCGCCACGAACGCAGTGTTCTCTAGCGCGCGGGCGGGCGCGTTCACGTCCCACACGTCCATATCCTCCTGGCACCACGCCGAGGGGCACAGGATAAGATCAGCCCCCTGCAGCGCCAGCATGCGCGCGACCTCGGGGAAGCCCATGTCGTAGCAGATCATCACGCCGATGCGCCCGAAGTCGGTGTCGAACACCGGGCAGTCGCAGCCGGAGCGGAAGTAGAAGCGCTCGAGCGCCCACAGATGCTGCTTGTCGTACGTGCCCAGAAGCTCCCCCTGGCGATCGATGACGACCGAGCTGTTGAACGGGACCCCAGCCATATCGTACGCGAGCGCGAGGCCCGCCACCACGTAGCAGTTGCCTGCGCGGGCAGCGTCTTGCAGCGCACGCACCGTGGGGCCGTCTACCGGCTCGGCCAGTTCGGGCACGTGAGGGCCGACAATGTTCAGCTCGTAGCCTGTAGAGAACAGCTCGGGCAACACCACGAGGTCGGCGCCTTCGGCAGCCGCCTCGGCGATCATCCGGCACGCCTTTTGGGTATTCGCTGCCGGATCGCACAGCACGCTCTCGAACTGAACCAGTGCCAAATGCACCGTGCGGCCGCCAGCCGCTTGTTTCGTTTCGGTCATGGGTTTCTCCTTCAACGCCTCAAACCGTTTCGCTGCATTATCTCATGATCAAAGCGCCTTGCACGCCCTCAGTTGAACCGGCGCTAGAAACGCGTCGGAATACCGGGCAAGGTACGTAGAAATAGCATTGGAACCGCGTGGAATCTGTGCGAGATTCGAGCGACTTTCCATAGTGATGCGCGCCATCGAGACGTAAGACGAGCTGCCTATACTATATAGCGCGGATGCAGCGAAGGCGGCGCGGTGCCTCTCCCCCTCATAATTTTGATGGATGGAGGTGAAGACCGTGACCGCTTGGGATTTTATGGTGCTGGCTAGTGCGCTTTTGGAGTTTGTTTCTCGCGTCATCGAGCTTATTTTGGTGATAAAAGAGGCGCTCCTAACCCATCGGGGAAAGGAGCGCAAACACCAAACCCAAACCGCCTGAGCGATCCGATAGCCGTGGGGAGTCTAGCCCCTCCCTGCGGCTTACCTCATTATACAAGCAACGCGTACGCGAGCCAAGGCAACGACGAACCGACAAAAATCAGTTACAGCATCAGATCGCCGACGGCTTTGACGCGGATGCACAGCGCGTCGCCCAAGTAGGCCATCGGGATGTCCTCGACGTCGACCACTTCCACGGTGCTCGGATCGGCGCCGGCTTCGATGGCCTCGTCGCACGCGCGCTGCTTCGACTCGGCGAGCGCCTGGTCGCGCGGGGTCTCGGTCAGCGAGAACACCTTGGCGATCTGGCCGGACACCTGCGCGATGGCCGAACCCACTGCGTTCGCCACGCCGAAGTTCTCGGGGCGCAGCACGTTGTCCGAGCCTTCCAAGCGGTCGGGCGCCAGGATGGAGCCGCCGCCCACGAGAATCACCGTCACGTCGCCGGCCGAAGTCTTCATCGCGTCCACCGCGTCCTCGATGATGCGCGTGATCTCGGCATAGGCCGCGTCCACGAGCGCCGGCTCGAGGTCGGCCACCAACGCCGGATCGCCCACGCCCTCGGCCAGGCCCTTCGCCACCACGATATCGGTCGCAGTCAGCGTGTCGCCGCCGAAGCACCGCGCCTTCTTCGTGACCAGGTAGCCCACGCTGTCGGGGCCCACCGTCACGCTGCCGTCC
>NZ_DBFEGU010000451.1:0-1301 GCF_048329335.1 Eggerthella sp.
CTACTACAGGAAACAATGATACCTGTTTTAGGAATCCCTGTCCAGCCGGATCCGGGTCGCCGCCGAAAACGGAGCTCGCCCCGAAGGGCTCGCGGATCCGCCGCCGCGCCCCGCCGTCCGGCGGGAGCACGTCGAAAAGGGGTCCCGCCATCGAAGGCGGGCCCCGGCCCGGCCGGCCGGCACACAGCATGACCGGACGTCCGGCGCGTCGCAAGCGTCCGCGTGTCTGCCGGCCGGTGCCGCCGCCGAAGGCGGTCCCGGCACCGGGCCGACCGGCCACGCGGCTTGCGCCGCGCCGCGGCCATCCGGTCCCGCCGCGCACCGTCCGGAAGACAAGACGACATAGGAGCGTGACAAATGACCGGAAACAACCATGCCAGCCAAGGGGACGACCGTCGGTGCGGGCACTGCGAACGCCAGTCGGGGGAGTGCGCCGTACGGTGCCACGACTGCGACGGATGGCTATGCGGGGACTGCGCGGGGACGGAAACCGTCGAATGCGGGTGCGGCAACACTGTATGCGACGACTGCGCGCGCACATGCAACGAATGCGGTTCGCGGATGTGCGGGGACTGCGCATACTGCTGCGAGCACTGCGAGCACAGCCTGTGCGAGGACTGCGGGTACCGGTGCCGCATGTGCGACGACCGCCTGTGCTCGGATTGCCAGGAATACTGCGAGCAGTGCGACGAACGCTACTGCCCCTACTGCTACGAACGGCACGCCTGCGCGAACACGCAGGACCCCTGCTACCGGGACCCGTACGAGGGACGGCCCGTCCGCGAGCCGTTCACCTTCGGACTGGAAATCGAAGTGGACGGCAACCACGACACCGACATGCTCAGGAACCACAGGCTCATCGCCGGCTGGTGCCCGGACGGCAGCCTCCACCACGACGGCTCCCTCGAATACCAGAGCGAACCCATGACCATGAGCCAGCTCACGGAAATCCGCCGACTCGTCGAACGCATCGCCACCGACACCGACAACACGCTGTCGGGCGGGCACATGCACATCAGCCGCACCGGCCGGCAGACCCCGGCCCGCTGGTACTGGGCGCTGGAAGCGCTCGACGGAACCCAATGCGAGGCGCTGAACATGCGCCACATGACCGACACACGCTGGTGCGAGCTCATCCACGGCGACTACTGCGGCAAGGACACCGCCATCAACGACACGCACCGCCACACCATCGAATTCCGCACGTTCGGCCCGTGGCACCACGACACCGCCGGAAGACTCGACGCCGCCGTCCATTACATGCACGCCATGTGGCGGTTCTTCCAGAAGTTCCCCGTCCC
>NZ_DBFEGU010000452.1:0-1696 GCF_048329335.1 Eggerthella sp.
GGACGGCACCGTGTTCCGCACGCCCATCACCGTCGCGGGCATCGAGCCGTGCGTGCGCAACTGGGTCAAGCCCATCACCATCGCGCGTCACGCCTACGGCGACGTGTACAAGAACACGGAGTTGCGCGTTCCCGGTCCCGGCACGGTGGAGCTCGTGTACACCGCCGCAGACGGCTCCGAGACGCGCGAGCTGGTGCAGAAGTTCGACGGCCCCGGCATCGCCCAGGGCATGCACAACCTCGACGCGTCCATCGAGAGCTTCGCCCGCAGCTGCTTCGAGTACGCCCTCGACATCAAACAGGACATCTGGTTCGCCACGAAGGACACCATCTCGAAGAAGTACGACCACCGCTTCAAGGACATCTTCCAGGAGATCTACGACGCCGAGTATGCCTCGCGCTTCGAGGAAGCCGGGATCGAGTACTTCTACACGCTTATCGACGACGCCGTGGCGCGCGTGATGAAGGCCGACGGCGGCTTCATCTGGGCCTGCAAGAACTACGACGGCGACGTGATGAGCGACATGGTGTCGAGCGCCTTCGGCTCGCTCGCCATGATGACGTCGGTGCTGGTGAGCCCTCAGGGCTACTACGAGTACGAGGCCGCGCACGGCACCGTGCAGCGCCACTACTACAAGCACCTCAAGGGCGAGGAGACCTCCACGAACTCGGTGGCCACCATCTTCGCGTGGTCGGGTGCGCTGCGCAAGCGCGGCGAGCTGGACGGCCTGGACGACCTCGTGGCGTTCGCCGACAAGCTGGAGCGCGCCACGCTCGACACCATCGAGGCCGGCGAGATGACGGGCGACCTCGCGCTCATCACCACGCTGCCGAACCCGAAGAAGCTGAGCACCCGCGACTTCATTCTGGCCATCGCGAAACGCTTGGAGGCGTAGGGCGGAAAAGGACGCTTGCGTATCGCGCAAGGTCTCTTCCTGCGGCCCCGACGACACGTCGGGGCCGCTTCCGTTTTCGGACGCGGAGCCGGTGCAAAGGAGCTTGCGTGAGCTGTGGAGCCGCCTCGTCGAACATGCTCTTATCTGCAAGCAACCTGTTGTGCTATGCGCGGCGTGCGATTGACGGAAGGGGTTGGATCGTCAATCGGGGCTGACGGAGTGTCAACGGAGGAGGTATCATTGTTCGGGTTGTTTTCGAGCGAGCGATGAGAGGGGTCCGACGGGCAATGGGTAACGTTCTGCGCGTATTCAAGCGCGATGTGCTGCGCCTGCTTAAGGCGCCCTGCGCGCTGGTGGTGGTAATCGCGCTGCTCGTGCTGCCTTCAGTGTATACCTGGTACAACGTGGTCGGCTTCTGGAACCCCTACGACAACACGGGCAACTTGCGCGTGTGCGTGGTGAACGAGGACGCCGGCGCTTCCAGCGAGCTGACCGGCGAGCTGCACGTGGGCGATATGATCGTGGAGGAGCTGCGCGAAAACGAGCAGCTCGACTGGGCGTTCGTCGATCGCGCCACTGCCATGGACGAACTCGATGCGGGCGCGAGCTACGCTGCGTTCGTCATACCCGAAGACTTCACCGAGCGGCTGCTGTCGCTGACCACCGGCGACTTCGTGCAGCCCGAGCTGGCCTACTACGTGAACGAGAAGACGGGGCCCGTGGCGCCGAAGATCACCGACACGGGCGCGAGCACCCTTGACGAGACGATCAACTCCACCTTCGTCTCTACGGTGAGCGATG
>NZ_DBFEGU010000453.1:0-6016 GCF_048329335.1 Eggerthella sp.
GCCTAAGCAGATGCCGCAGCGCGTGCAGACGTCCGCGTCGATGGTCGGGCGGCCGTCCTCAGCGAAGCCGATCGCGTCGTGCGGGCAGGCCAGCGCGCAGCGGTCGCATGCCGCGCCGTGCGTGCGCGTACAGTAGTCGCGCAGCACGACGATCTGGTTGGGACGGCCCTCCGTATCGGCGGAGGGGCCGTCGGCCTGCTCGGGCATGTTGTCAGGGGCGTCAGCCACCGAACACCTCTTTCGTCACGTAGTCGATGCGGGCCAGCACGTCTTCGCGGGACAGCAGCTCGATGCTCTCGAACAAAGGCGGCGACACCATGTTGCCGCACACCGCCACGCGCAACGGCTGGAACAGCAGCTTCGGCTTGAGCTCCAAGCGCTCGCCCTCGGCGCGGCACGCTTCCTGCAGCGCTTCGGCCTCCCAGGCCACGTTCTCGTCGGCCAGCACGCCGCGGCAGGCGCGCAAGGCCTCGTCGGCGCGCGCGCCCTCCTTCTTCAGCACCTTGTTGACGCTCTTCTCGTCGAGCTCGCGCACCTCGGGGCCCCAGAACATGAAGGCCAGCTTGCCGGCGGCATCGTCGAGGCGCGTAAGGCGCTCGGCCACGAGGGGGTAGAGCCCCAGGTAGAAGTCCGGGCGCGCTTCGACGTCCTCGGGCGTGGCGCCGATTTCCTGCAGCCACGGCAGCGATGCCTGCACCCAGGCGTTCGCTCCCATTTCCTTGATGTACTGGCCGTTCATCCAATCGAGCTTCGTCTCGTCGAACACGGCGTCCTTTTTCGTGACGCGGTCGAGGCTGAAGCGCTCGCATAGGGTTTTGCGGTCGATGAGCGTCGTTTCGCCGTCCAGCGACCAGCCCAGAAGCGCCAGGAAGTTCACCATGGCGTCGGGCAGGTAGCCGCGCTCGCAGAACTCCTCCACGCTGGCCGCGCCGTGGCGCTTCGACAGCTTCTTGCCGTCGGGGCCCAGGATCATGGACAGGTGGGCGAAGGTGGGCACGTCGAACCCGAGCGCTTCGTAGATGAGGATCTGGCGGGGGGTGTTGGACAGGTGGTCGTCGCCGCGGATGACGTGCGTGACGCCCATGTTCGCGTCGTCGCACACCACGGCGAAGTTGTAGGTGGGAGAGCCGTCGGTGCGCACGACGATCATGTCGTCCATCACCTCGGCCGGGAAGCTGACGTGGCCGTACACGGCATCGTCGAATTCGATGGCCCCGCGCTCGGCGGGCACGCGCAGGCGCCACACGTGCGGCTCGCCCGCCTCGATGCGCCTGGCCGCCTCGGCGGGATCGAGGTCGCGGCAGGTGCGGTCGTAGCCCGCGTAGCCGCCCTCGTTCGCTTCAGCTGCGGCGCGCTTGGCGTCAAGCTCGTCCTTCGTGCAGAAGCAGGGATACACGCTGCCGCGCTGCTTCATCTGCTCGAGCGCCGCGGCGTAGGTGTCCGTGCGTTGCGTTTGGAAGTAGGGTCCGGCGGCTCCCCCCACCTCGGGGCCTTCGTCCCAATCGAGCCCCAGCCACTTCATTGCGTTGAGGATGACCTGCACGTTCTCCTCGGTGGAACGCTCGGGGTCGGTGTCTTCGATGCGCAGGATGAAGTCGCCGCCCATGGCGCGCGCGAACGCCCAGTTGTAGATGGCCGTTCGTGCGCCGCCCACATGCAGGCGGCCGGTGGGGGAAGGTGCGAAGCGCACGCGGACTTTCTTGTTCTCGTCAGTCATGGTTGCGGTGATCCTCCAGATTGGATGATTTCTCGTTTCAAGCCCTCGAAACAGGGTTTCGGGGGTGAATGCCAGTATAGACAACCTGGCTCAAGCCGCAAACCGCGCGCGCCGCATCCTCATCAAAATGCTCGACCGGCGCGATCGCGGCGTATTGGCGCGCGCTTCAATGTGGGCGCGTCGGGCCTCGGTCGTGTCGGGCCGGAATCCCGCATTCCGGGTGGCGGAGGAGCTGCCCGATTGGCCCCTGCCGCGAAAAACCGCGTTTTCTCCCATGTGCCGGACTTATGTGCACCTCTGCTTTGGGAAAACGCCCCTTGTGGGAGGTGGTGCGATCTTACGCCAGAGAAAACCGCAGGTCAGAAATTAACCAAGTCATACTTTTTCCTTTTCGGCGCCCTGAGAGGTGCGCATAAGTCGGGCACATGGTGTTTTTCGGCCCTTTTCGATGACGCGAGCGCGCACAACTCAAGGACTTGTCCCCGTTTCGGTTTCCGTGCGCTGCGCAAGGGGTGCTGGGGAGAGGGGCGGAGGCGGTTGCCTTTCATAGCGCTCGCTTCGCCTATCGCTGCACCAGTAAGCGGTGGAGCTCGATGCGACGGTTTGCCCATGCGTCCCAGCCCGGTCCGAACTTCTTGCCCAGGGCGCTGGCCACCAGCAGCGCGACGCGTTCGAATTCGTAGTAGTTTCGAGCTTGTCCCCAAGTGAGGGTCACGACCCGCGTGCCCAGGTGCTCGATGCCGTTGCGCCGGATGGCGTCCTCGGAGGCCTTTCGGTCGCCTCGATGGTGCTTGTCGCTGTCGTATTCCACGGAGATGTTCGCGCGGGGCCAAAACAGATCGGGAAGGTACGCCGATTGCGGCAGCGCACGGCGGTTTTTCCTCGTCACTTCGAAACGCGGGTTCAGCTGCGGTTTCTCCAGGCCGAAGCCTCCCATGCGCGGATCGAATACCATGGTTTCCGCGATGTCGGTCTCCATCGGCGACAGCGAGTTGTCGCACGCGTAGCGCAAGGCCCGCTTCACGTCGGCGGCTCCGCGCACTCCTCGAGCCTTGTCGGCGAAGCGCTCGATGCCGGCGACGGTCGTTGCGGGTGGCAACTCGGTGGCGTCGCCTCCTCGGCCGTCGGGCAGGCGGTATCGTCCGCAGAGCTCGTACAGGAATTCGACGAGCAAGGGGAACGGCGTCGACGGCGCGATCGACAGGCAGGTGAGCTCGGGCGAGGCGACCATCACGTGGCGCGACAGCTTGACGAAGGATCGCTCCGGTAATCGATGCGAGCACACGTGGAGCTTCGTCCTCTTGCATCGACGGCGCGACGACGCATCGGGCACGAGGAGGTGGATTGGCTCGGAGAGCCATCCGACCCCCGCCTCCTCGAGGGCTGCGAGGTCCGAGGCGCTGAACGGAGGCGTCTCGCGATCCTGTCCGAACGGCGTGGCCGCCCTCGCACGGGTCTTCGCGCTCGGATCGGCTCTCCTCCAGTATTCGACGGCCGACGCATCGGCAAGGTACAAGGTCATGTCGCTCCTTCCCGGTGGGGCCTACTGGGAAACGAATGACATCTTACCAGTTCAAATACTAAAAATATACCGATTTTGGCGCTGGAAACGCGCTGGGTTTTGGCTAGATCCGCGTAGCATTTCCGCTAGATCCGCGTCGGTTCTGCGCGGTTTCGCAGGTGGGAGGGGCGCCCTACGCCCGTTTGCGGCGCAGCAAGGCGCCGACGACGATGGATGCGATGGACAGCAAGCCCGTCGCAGCGAGCCACACCGCCCCCATCCCTATCCAGAACTCGGGCGGGTACATGGTGATGAGCAGCGAGTCGTAGGAGAACGTCCACGTGCCGTTCGCGAAGAACAGCGAGTGGAAGGCGGCGAAGAAGCCGTTGAAGTCCACGACCACCCATGCGGCCAGAAGCGCGAACACCGCGACGACCGCGATGCCCGCCGCCTGAGCCACGCCGCCGAGCGCACGGCGCCCCACGCGGACGGCCATGTGCGCGCAGGCGGCTACGGCCACGAGCGCGACGACGATGAGCCCGATGCGCGCGCCCGCCACGACGTGGTACACGTCGTCGAGGTGCGACAGGGCGTCGGCCGGCAGCGTGTACTCCTCGGGCGCGGCGGCCAGCTCGTCCGGGCTTGCTTCGGCGTAGGGGGTGCCCGCGCTCTCGTTGATGGCGTGCAGCATGGAGAACACGGCCTCGCGGTCGTTCGACCCTACGGTGTAGTCGCGCGTGGCGACGGCGGCCTGCACCAGCTCGTCGTGCGAGAACGGCGTGCCCGGGTTGCCGTTGCCGGAGAATGCCCCGGCCAGCATCTCGGTGGTCTGCGGGAACGCCGCGCATGCGGCGAACCCGGCCGCTACGAGCGTGATCGCCAGCGATGCGGCGGCCACCACGGCGGCGAGCTTGTTCATCAGATCGGTCATCTCTCGTCTCTCTCTTCTTGCGACGCTCCCGCGGCATGCTGCGCCGGCAGGGCGCCCCCGCCCCGCCGGCGCCGAAGTTCCTAGTCCACCCAGATCGTGGCGGCGGTCATGCCCTGCATGTCCTTCGAGATCGTGGGCAGCGGCCCCAGGCGGCTGAACACGCCCTGGAACACGCCGTCGTACAGGTACAGTCCGTTCAGGTTGTTGTACAGCTTCGGGGCGTCGGACACCTCGTCGTCGGCCAGCTGGTCGATGCCCGTGTCCGGCGGCAGCGTCTCGGTCTTGAAGGGGTGGATGTAGCGCTGCACGATGAACGGGAAGCCTGCGCGGCCGTTCGCGAACTTGTCGATGAGGCCCTCCCATTCCTCTTGCGACACGTAGCAGCCAGCGTACACGTCGTCGGCGCCGTAGTGGTCGGTGGGCTTGATGATCCACTCGTCCTTGTTCGCGCGGATCTGCGGCACGTTGATGTAGTCGTCGTCCAGAAACGCCGTCATCGGCACGGTCTCCTCGATGAGCGAGATCTCGTCGCCGTCCAGGAACTCCAGGGTTCGCTCGTCGAACAGCACCTTGAATATCTGCTTGTCGTGCACGATGTGCCCGGCGAAGCTGCCGATGAGCGCCACCTTCTCGGCGCGCACCGCGTTGAGAAGCTCCTGGGAGTCGTCCCAGTGGTCGATGACGTCGTTGGTGACGCAGCGCCGCCAGATGGCGTCGATGCGCTGGCCGTCCTTGTCGTGCAGCGCCTCGCCGTCGAAGGAAAGCTCGCGCACGTCGGCCACCACGCACTCGACGCCGCGCTGGCGGAACAGATCGGCGTAGATGTGGAACTCGTCCACCACGCCGTTCTCCAGGTAGTCGCAGATGGCGATGCGCGGGTTCTCCACGCGGCGGGCGTAGGTGGCGTAGATGTCCAAGAACGCCTGCACCCACGACTCGAACAGCTCGCAGCCCTCCACCCGGTGGCGGCTCGCGAACTCCTTGAACGTTTCTGACTGCGCCACCGACGTGGTGATCTCGCGGTTCTCGTTCATGCCCGACGAGCCGTCGGCGTTGAACTCGCAGAACTTCACCCGGTAGTCGTCCTCGTCCAGGAACGTGTCCACGCGGGCGAACGGCAGCACCGAGTCGTAGCCGCGCGGCAGCAGGATGAGCTCTTCCAGACGCGGGTCGAAGTCGAAGGCGCGCCGGTACTCGGGGTCGGCCAGGTAGCGCTCGATGACCTTGACGAGGATGCGGTGCGCGGTTTCCGCCGTCTCTTTCATCGTGTCGTAGGTTTTTCTATTGAACAGGCGGGGGATGAACGAGCACGCTACCACGCGGTGGTGCACGATGGCCGTGGAGCTCTGCATGTAGTCGTAGGCGGCGCGACGTCCGGCGACGTCGCCGCCGAGCGCGTCCATGATCTGGAAGTACTCGCGCGTGTAGTCGGCGTTGGTTGGCATGGCGATCCTTTCGGGACGCCGCTCCCGAAGCGGCGGGACGTGCTCGGGGCGGAGGCTGGATTTCAACCAAAAAGTCTACCACGAGCCGCGCGCCGCGATCGGGGAAGTTGCCGTATCGCCATATGAACGGCGAGGAGGCGGAATGTTGAGAAGGGCGGTGCTTTGGGGTGATCATGGGACTTGAAGAAACAGAATCGAAGTGTCTGGATGTTGATAAAATTGGCTTTGAAACTGCAAAAGCGTCCAATCGAAGGAAGGGGTAGCTTATGAGGGAGGATGAGCCCCGAGGCAGCGAAACCACACTTTCGTTATCTTTGTCCAAATCAATCAACGAAGAAGCGCTGTCTTCTTTATCGGGCATTGCCGAGGTCGGATTGGATTCGATCTTCGAAGAAGGGTTTCTGAAAGATATTCCCATTCTC
>NZ_DBFEGU010000454.1:0-5562 GCF_048329335.1 Eggerthella sp.
CCGCGTTCGCTTCGCAGAACGCGGCGTTCGTGCCGCTACCAGCGTTTGAGCGTGGGGAGCAGGGCGCCCATGAACGAAACGGCTTCGTCGCGCGTGATGTGGCACGACTCGGCCATGAACGGGGCGCAGCGCTCGATCAGCTCCTCGAGCGTCTCGTCTTCCAGAAACGCGCCGTTCGCATAGCACCACGAGCAGTAGTCGGCCGACAGAGAGCCGTCCGCCTCGGTGCCATGATCCTTCTCCTGGTAGAACGGCATGCCGCAGCTTTGGCAGTAGGCGCCGTCGGGCATCTCCAAAAGCAGGGCGACGGGCACATCGCAGGTGGCGGCGATGAGCTTGCACATGTCGATGCCAGGCGTGGTCTCCCCGTTCTCCCAGCGCGATACGGCCTGGCGGGTGACGTAAAGCTTGCGCGCTAGGTCTTCCTGAGTAAGGTTGCGCTCCTTGCGGATGCGGACGAGCACGTCTCCGATGGCCATGGGGTCCTTTCGTCGTTGGCTTGCGCAACCATTGAACCACGGCGTCGGCCCCGCCGTAAAGAAACAAAGCGTTGCGGGATGCGCTGCGCGGCGGTTGCGGGTATGATGGCATGGCGTTGCTGCAAGCCTGTTGCGAGATGCCGCGTGCGCGGCCGAAGGGAGACGACACGATGTACATTACCTGCCTGGACCTGGAAGGCGTGCTGGTGCCCGAGATCTGGATCGCGTTCGCCGAGGAGAGCGGCATTCCGGAGCTGACGCGCACGACTCGCGACGAGCCCGACTACGGCAAGCTCATGGACTTCCGTCTGGACATCCTGCGCCAGCATGGCCTGGGCCTCAAGGAGATCCAGGAGACCATCGCGCGCATCGACCCCTTGCCGGGGGCGAGGGACTTCCTCGACGAGCTGCGCGCCACGACCCAGGCCGTCATCATCAGCGACACGTTCACCCAGTTCGCCCAGCCCCTCATGGCGAAGCTGGGCTGGCCGGCGCTGTTCTGCAACGAGCTGGAGGTGGCTGACGACGGCACCATCGCGGGCTTTCGCATGCGCTGCCCCGAATCGAAGCTGACCACCGTGCGCGCGCTGCAGTCCTGCGGCTTCGACACCATCGCGGCGGGCGACAGCCATAACGACCTGGGGATGATCAGAGCCAGCAAGGCGGGCTTCCTGTTCCGCAGCCCCGATTCCATCAAGGCAGAGAACCCCGACCTGCCCGCGTTCGAGGAATACGACGACCTGCTCGCCGCCGTCAAGCAGGCTATGGCTTAACTGCGTTCGCCGTCGCCGGCGGCATCGGCGTTTTCGCGCAGGTGCTCGTCGGTGGCGGCGCGCAACGTCGCCACGACGTTCGCCGACGCGTTGGTCGCGACACCCGAGCTCAGTATGGCCTGGAGCGGGTTCGCGTGGTCGCCGCGGCAGGCTTCGTCGCTCATGATCTCGACGAGGCCGCCCAAGGTGAACCTCACTACCACCATGGCTTCGCTGCTCAAACGCGTTTCATCGACATGGAACAGGTCGAACCAGGTATGCATGACCAGGTTCTTCAGCGTGGCCACAAGCTCGCTCGATCCGTTCTTGCCGACGACCAGAAGGGCACGGTCGACGCGCTTTTTCAGGTCGGGATCGCGCAGCAGAGCGCCCGCTTCGGTTTCATCGACGCCTCTCGAAGGATCTCCGTTCATCAACAGCATGCGCGCCATCTCGCGTGGGAGCATGTTGTCCAGCGCTTGCGCGGCGAGCGCGCCCAAACCGTCGAAGTGGTAGTAGAACGCGTTCTTGTTGACCTGCGCCCGTTTCGCTATTTCGCTAACGGTGATCTGGGCGTACGGTTTCTCGGCGAGGATCTCCCAGAACGCCTCCTCCATGCGCTCGACGGCGGTGGGGCCTTCCTGGTCTTTACGCGGGCGCGCCATGGCTTCTCCTCGAAACTAGTCAACAGGAACAATACTCACCATTTTTATTAGACGTTGCGACTAATAAAATTGCCTCTTGAGAATAAATCAAGCCGCGGGCGCGGTCAAGCGCCGGCGACGCATTCGGAAGGAGGCTCCCGGTGTTCGAGAAACTCGGGAAAGCGAAGTACGTAGTGCCGCTGCTCATCGGCATCGTGGCGGCATGCGTCATGTCCGTCATGTTCTACCCGATGGCGAATATGGAGATGAAGGGGCTGCCGTTCGCGGTTCTGTCGCTCGACGAGGGCGTGGAGACGCCGCAGGGCGATATGAACGTGGGCGATACCCTGGTCGAGAACATCACGTCCGCGACGGCTGCGGAGGACGGCGAGGAATCGCCCATCGCCTGGACGAAGGTGGGCAGCCAGAAAGAGCTGGACGAAGCTCTCGAGAACGGCGAATACTACGGCGCGATCATCGTTCCCGCTGATTTCAGCGCCCAGCAGATGGCGGTCAAGCAGGCCGAGACGAAGGCCTCGCTCGCGCAAGCCCAGGCTTTGATGGCCGCGCAGGCGCAGGCCCAGGCCGCTGCGGCGGCCCAAGCAGCCGCAGCCGGCGGCGAAGCTGCCGCAGGTGGCGACCAGGCTGCGGCCATGGCTGCTGCCGCCGCAGGCGGGGAGGCTGCGGGTGGCGACCAGGCTGCCGCGATGGCTGCCGCCGCTGCGGCGCAGGGAGGGGATGCGGCGGCGGCCGCGCAAGGCGATGCGGCTCAGGCCGCTGCTTTGGCCGCCGCCGCGCAAGACGACGGGGCTTCCGAGGCTGAGGAAGTGGAGGCTCCTGCCCTCAAGGTGCTCATCGACAAGGCGAAGAGCCCGCTCGTGGCCAGCCAGATGGGCGCGAGCATCCCCTCGATGTTCCAGCAGATGGGCGTCGACGTGGACGTGGAGACCATTCACGAAGGGTCGGCTTCCGATGGCGACGGAGCGGCGGCCAATCCCATGTCCGGCATGGTGTCGCTGCAGCTTGCCATCATGCCGCTGTTCATGGTGTCGATGATGACGGGTCTGTTCCTCAGCCGCATCTTCGGAAAGAAGACGGATGCGACGAGCGCGGAGCGCTGGAAGTCCATCGGGATCCAGGCGGCTTACGCCGTCGTGGCCTCGCTGATCGTCAGCCTGTGCGCGTTCTGCATGCTGCTGTGGATCGCCGGTATCGAGGCTCCCATGGACGCCATCGTGCCGTTCATGTGGCTTGCCAGCTTCTGCGTGATGCTCGTGTTCATCGGCGCGTTCAACATCTCCACGGCGCTTGGCGGCCTGCTTGCGCTCGTCGGGTTCGCGTTGGGTATGATGACGGGCACGTTCCCCTTCGAGGCTCTGCCGGCGTTCTGGCAGGACTGGGTGTACCCGTGGGCCCCGCAGCGCTTCATGAGCGAGGGCATCCGCGCCATCCTGTATCTGGACGCGGGCGCCTGGAACGCAGGGAGCCTGCCGCTCCTGATCGTGGGCGCGGTCGGCGCGATGCTGACCTGCATCGCCGCTCTCGTGCCGGGCAAGAAGGACAAGAGCGAGACGGTCGCCGCCTAGGCGGAGAAACCGCTTGGCGTTGCACGTGGGGGGGGGCGGGCTTCGGCTCGCCCCCTTTCCTTTTGTCGCGCGGTTCGCGCCCAACCTCGCTCTTTCGGCTGTCTCGGCGACGCCTCGCTGCAGGGGTTCGCAAGACGATGTGCAGCGAAATCGCCGGTTTGGCAGTCCTCGGCGGCCTTCGACCGCGCTCGACGCTCCTTCCCGAGCATTGGCGAGGCGTAATCCCAGGTGGCGTTCCGTCGCCACCCCGGGATGCGCCGTCCGATCGAGCCGGGACTGCCAAACCGGCGCTTTCGCTGCACGCAAGGCGTCGAAACCGTGCGTTCGCGGCGAAGAAGGCGGCTGGGCGACGGCTTCAGGTGACGGTTCTGGCGCGTTGGGAACCAGAAGGCGGCGCACGTCGGTGCGTGTCATCCCTCCTTTGCCCGCGCCTCCGCCATGTCGAAGCGATCCTTTCAGGCGCATCCTCGGCCCGCAGCGCAGCCTTTCCGCTTTCGGGAGGAATGGACGTGAAGTGCAGAATCATCGACCGGCTCTATCCTCGTGGTAGTATGTTCCGACTTTCGATATACGACGTTCGAGGAGAAAGACGTGCCATACAAGGTGAACGAGCCGGTGGAACCGCAACAAAGGGCGGTCATCGATGACGACCAGCTGAAACGGATGATGGCGGACAGCCAGCCGAGCTTCTTCGAGCGCAACCGTTATCGGCTGGTCACGCTCGCGCTCATCGCGATCAACGTCGCCGTGTTCGCGCTCGAGGCGGTGCTGTCCGGCATGCGCATCGACATTTCCACGCGCACCCTCGTGGACATGGGCGCGATGCACGCGCCGCTTGTCCAGTCGCCGGCCGACCTGTACCGCTTCGTCACGCCGATGTTCCTTCATATGGACCTCATGCACCTCGGTTTCAACATGGTGGCGCTGTACAGCGTGGGCGAGGTGTTGGAGCGCACCCTGGGCAAGGGAAGCTATCTTGCGCTGTACTTCATCGCGGGAATAACGGGCAATGCGGTGTCCTATGCGGCCGATGTGCTGCTCGGCGGCGGCTCCGCGGTGAGCGCCGGAGCTTCGACCAGCGTGTTCGGCCTGTTCGTGGCCGTGGCGCTGTTAGCCGTGCTGCATAAGGGGAACCGTTCGCTCTTCACGCAGTACAGCAAGGGCATGTTGGGGGTCATCGCCGTGAACGTGGCGTACACGCTGCTCGTGCCGAATATCTCCGTGAGCGGGCATCTGGGAGGGGCGCTTGGCGGGCTCGTCGCCATGTTCATGATCCCGGCAGCCAGCCTGCGCGTGCCGAATCCCGTGCGCGTCGTCGTGGCCGTGCTGTGGGTGGCGGCGCTCGTGTGGCTGCTCGTTTCGCAAGGGGTGCTCGGTGTCTAGCGGGCGGCGCGCAGTCGCGCTGCGGCCGGGTCAGCTGCTGGCCGTGGGCGGCATGCTGTTCTCGATGTTCTTCGGTGCGGGCAACCTCATCCTGCCCCCGCTTCTGGGATTGCAGGCGGGTGATCAGGCGATCCCCGCCATGACGGGTTTCTTGATCGCGGGTATCGGCTTGCCGGTGCTCGGCATCGTGGCGGTGGCCGTGTGCGGCGGCGTGCGCGAGCTGGCCGGGCGCGTGAGCCCGCTGTTCGCCTCGGTGTTCATCGCGCTCATGTACCTGACCATCGGGCCGTTTCTCGCCATTCCGCGCACGTCTTCGACCGCCTTCGAGATGCTGAGGCCCCTGCTGCCCGTAACCGATGCGGCTGGCCTGGGCGTCGCAACGGCGGCGTTCTCCGTCGCGTTCTTCGGCGTGGCGTTCGCGCTGGCGCTGCGACCCGGGCTGTTGTCGCGCGTGCTGGGGCGTTTCTCTGCGCCCGCCCTCATCCTGCTCATCGTGTTGGTGGTCGGCGCCTCCGTGCTGGGCGGCGCGCCCGCGCCGACGGCTCCGCAGCCGCCCTATGACGCGAGCCCGCTGTCGAACGGTTTTCTCACGGGGTACCAGACCATGGACTTGCTGGCGGCGCTGTGCTTCGGCATCGTGGTGGCTGCGAACGTTCGCGAGCTGGGCGTGAGCGACCCGAAGCGCGTGGCGGGCTCCATTTCGGGCGCGGGCCTCATC
>NZ_DBFEGU010000455.1:0-12900 GCF_048329335.1 Eggerthella sp.
GCAGGGGAATCCGCCGCAGGGGGCTCTTCCTCGACAGGAGGCACGGTGGGTTTCTCGGGAAGCAGGCTCAGGCACAGCTCCTTTTCCTGTTTGTACCTGTTCGTCCAGCCTTCGTGGTACTGCGGCTGGCCGTGGTAGAACTCGGCCACGTGCGCTATCACGTAATCGCACAGCGTGGTGACGAACTGTTCGTCGGTCATGTCGTTCGTCAGCCCGGCGCCGGGGTAGTTGTAGCTGTTGTAATATGTTCCGTTCACGTAGCCGTCGGACCAACCGCCCACGAATTTGTGCCATCCCGACGTGCCGAACAGGTTCGCCAGGCCCCAGCAAAGGCCTTTGACGCTGTCGGCGCGATTCGAGATGTCGATGCCGCGGCTTGCGAGGTACGTTTCAGCGGGGACGTAGTAGTTGTCGTATGCGAAGGTGTCCTGCAGTGCCGAGAACTCCGCGGGGTCGGCGGCGTATGCCGCATGCCAGGATTCGTTCAATTGCTGGCCGATGTCGGTCAGCCGATCCGCGTTCCCGTCGTACAGGTCTCCCGAAATGTTCGCGCTGGGAACCCAGGAGAACATCCGGTACTTGACCGGGTCGAAATTGTAGCAATAGGAAATAAAGCTTTTGAGCGAGTATCGGTTGTCGAATTGATAGTAGCCCATTGCATGGTAGCCATCGCCCCATGAGAGCCCCTGGTCGTAGTTCTGGTTGCTCTCGAATCGGGCGAAGTACTTCATCTCGTTCGAGAGGCTGCGCAGCTGCGTGTTGGCTGCCAGCGGGACGGCCAGCGTCCGTGCGATTGGCGCGACGGGGTTGTCGGAGTAGAAGTCGGCTTTATCGTAGCCATCGGGCTTGGCGGCCGCGCCCGAAGGGGCGGAGTCGGCGCCGCCGGCCGTTCCTCTAGCGGAATCGGCGGCGTTGGCGGACGCATCGTCTTCTGGGGCTTCGTCCGCAAAGGCCGCGCCCGGCAGCAGGCCGCACGCGAGGGAGAGCGAAACACCCAAGGCGAGCGCCTTCGGCGTAGTGGATTGTCCCATGAGGACCTCCTAGTTCTGCAAGTATGCTGCGTTTCAAGTGCGTTCGTAGTGTGTTTGCGCGCCCGCGGGCGCGTTGAAACTTAAGTCTCGCATGCGATTGCGGGCGGAGCCAAGTCCCGATAGCCCGTTTCCACAGCTCCCTGACAAACAAAACAAACTTCAGCAGGGAGGTGAGCCTGATGATGAAGATCATCGTTTCGCCAAGTCAGCGACTTTTTTGCGGGGCTTTCCAGCTCGGAATTCGTCGAAGGGGTCTTGAACCGGCAAAGCTATCCAGCTCGCATAGCGTCGGCGGAGCCTCGAATCGACCGAAGATGCCGTCCCGATGTCGGGATCGGCCTGAAACCATACTTGCATTCTCCCAGATAAAAGGGCAAATCAACAAAGAATTTCCACAGTTCGTAAAAATTTTTCTTGACTCGACTTGACTTTCGACATATCTTAGGCAATTGCGACTTTTTCGCAGAAATGCGGGTGCACATGAAGGAGGAAAAGCCTCGTGGCTCAAGGAAAAACGACTGATCAGACCAGCCTTTACAGGGATCGGCGCAGCTTTGCGAAGATTCCGGACGTCATGGACGTCCCCAACCTCATCGCCATCCAGACGGACAGCTTTGAGTTTTTCAAGGGCGAGGGCCTGGCGCAAGCGTTCCAGGATATCAGCCCCATCGAGAACAACACCAAGGACATGTGCGTGGAGTTCGGCCGCCACGAGTTCGGCGAGCCGAAGTACACCGTGGACGAGTGCAAGGAGAAGGACGTCTCCTACCAGGCACCGCTGTTCGTGGAAATCCGCTTCATCAACCGCGAGACCGGCGAGATCAAGGAGCAGGACGTCTTCATGGGCGACTTCCCGCTCATGACGCCCCGCGGCACGTTCATCATCAACGGCACGGAGCGCGTCGTCGTCTCCCAGCTGGTGCGCTCCCCGGGCGTGTACTTCGCCTCCGAGCGCGACAAGGCGTCCGACAAGACGCTGTTCAACGCGAAGGTCATCCCCAGCCGCGGCGCGTGGCTTGAGTTCGAAACCGACAAGCGCGACATCCTGTCCGTGCGTATCGACCGCAAGCGCAAGCAGCCCGCGACGCTGCTCGTGCGCGCCCTCGGCCTGGCCGAGACGCGCGAGGAGATCATCGAGCTCCTCGGCAACGACGAGATGGTGCTGCGCACGCTCGACCGCGACCCGGCCACCACGAAGGAAGAGTCGCTGATCGAGCTGTACAAGCGCTTCCGCCCCGGCGAGCCGCCCACCATCGATTCCGCCCGCACGCTGCTGGAGGGTCTGTTCTTCAACCCGCAGCGCTACGACCTGGCGAAGGTCGGCCGCTACAAGATCAACAAGAAGCTGGGCTTCGACCCCGACTACGAGGCCTCCACGCTCACTGACGACGACATCGTGCGCACGATGCAGTACATCGTGGCGCTGCATGCCGGCGACGAGGGCGTGCAGACCGACGACATCGACCACTTCGGCAACCGCCGCATCCGCACGGTGGGCGAGCTGATCCAGAACCAGTTCCGTATCGGCCTGTCCCGCATGGAGCGCGTCGTGCGCGAGCGCATGAGCATGCAGGAGCCCGACGAGATCACGCCGCAGAGCCTCGTGAACATCCGCCCCATCGTGGCGGCCATCAAGGAGTTCTTCGGCTCCTCGCAGCTGTCCCAGTTCATGGACCAGACGAACCCCGCCGCCGGCATCACGCACAAGCGCCGTCTGTCGGCTCTGGGACCGGGCGGCCTGTCCCGCGAGCGCGCCGGCTTCGAGGTGCGCGACGTCCACACGTCCCACTACGGCCGCATGTGCCCCATCGAGACGCCTGAAGGCCCGAACATCGGCCTCATCGGCTCGCTGGCCACCTACGCCCGCATCAACCCCTACGGCTTCATCGAGACGCCGTACCGCCGCGTCGTCGACGGCAAGGTCACCGACGAGGTGGACTACCTCACGGCCGACGAGGAGGAGAACTACACCATCGCGCAGGCCAACGACCTGTTCGACCCCGAGACGCGCAAGTTCGGCACGTTCGACGACCAGGGCGTGTTCCACGAGGCCGTCCGCGTGCTCTGCCGTACGAAGGACGCCGCCGGCGTGTTCGGCGAGCCCGACGAGGTGGCGCCCGAGCTGGTGAACTACATGGACGTGTCCCCGCGCCAGATGGTTTCGGTGGCCACCTCCCTCATCCCGTTCCTCGAGCACGACGACGCGAACCGCGCCCTCATGGGCTCGAACATGCAGCGCCAGGCCGTTCCGCTGCTGCGCCCCGACGCGCCGCTGGTGGGCACCGGCATCGAGCACCGCATCGCGGTCGACTCCGGCGAGATCCTGGTCGCCCAGAACCCGGGCGTCGTCGACTACGTGGACGGCCAGACCATCATCGTGCTGAACAACGACGGCGAGTACGACGAGTACCTCGTGCCGAAGTTCCAGCGCTCCAACCAGTCGGGCTGCATCAACCACCGCCCCATCGTCCGCAAGGGCGACGAGGTGCAGGCGGGCGACGTGCTGGCCGACGGCCCCAGCTGCGACGGCGGCGAGCTCGCGCTCGGCCAGAACCTCATGGTGGCCTACATGCCGTGGGAAGGCTACAACTACGAGGACGCCATCATCGTGTCCGAGCGCGTGGTTGCCGAAGACCTGCTCACGTCCATCCACATCTCCGAGTACGAGGTCGACGCGCGCGACACGAAGCTGGGTCCCGAGGAGATCACCCGCGAGATCCCGAACATCTCCGACGACATGATCAGCGACCTCGATGCCGACGGCATCATCCGCGTGGGCGCCGAGGTGTTCCCGGGCGACGTGCTGGTGGGCAAGGTCACGCCGAAGGGCGAGACGGAGCTCACGGCCGAGGAGCGCCTGCTGCGCGCCATCTTCGGCGAGAAGGCCCGCGAGGTGCGCGACACGTCCCTCAAGGTGCCCCACGGCTCCGGCGGCCGCGTCATCGGCATGAGCCGCTTCAGCCGCGACGCCGGCGACGAGCTGGCTCCGGGCGTCAACGAGCTCGTGCGCATCTACGTGGCCCAGAAGCGCAAGGTGCAGCAGGGCGACAAGCTGTCCGGCCGCCACGGCAACAAGGGCGTCATCTCCCGCGTGCTGCCGGTGGAGGACATGCCCTACCTCGCCGACGGCACCCCCATCGACGTCATCCTCAACCCCCTGGGCGTTCCTTCCCGAATGAACGTGGGCCAGCTGCTGGAGAACCACCTCGGCTGGGCTGCGAAGTGGGGCTGGGACGACGCTGAGGAAACCGACGCCGTGGTGGAGGGCCCGATGCACGTGGCCACGCCGGTGTTCGACGGCGCCACGGAGAAGGAGATCTCCGATGCCATCGAGAAGGCGAACCGCAACCTCATCAACAAGAACCATGCCACGTACGGCGACCTGGCGCGCGACGAGTTCGTGCCGCAGCTGTCCCGCACGGGCAAGACGTGGCTGTACGACGGCCGCACGGGCGAGAAGTTCCGCGAGCCCATCACCGTGGGCCAGAGCTACATCCTGAAGCTCGGCCACATGGTGGACGACAAGATCCACGCGCGCTCGACCGGCCCCTACAGCCTGATCACCCAGCAACCGCTGGGCGGCAAGGCGCAGTTCGGCGGCCAGCGTTTCGGCGAGATGGAAGTGTGGGCGCTGTACGCGTACGGCGCATCGAACGTGCTGCAGGAGATCCTCACGGTGAAGTCCGACGACACCGCCGGCCGCGTGAAGTCCTACGAAGCCATCGTCAAGGGCGAGAACATCCCCGCCCCCGAGGTGCCCGAGAGCTTCAAGGTTCTCGTGAAGGAAATGAAGTCGCTGTGCCTGAACGTCGAGCTGGAGGGCCACGATCATCGCACGATCGACGTGACCCAGGACATCGACGGCCAGGAAGACGGCGATCGCGCGCTGTACGAGGCCATCGCGGCCGACGCGCGCAAGACCGAAGAAGACGACGCGGCCAATGCGCTCGACAGCATTGCCGCCGAGCTGGGAGAGCTGATGGGCGATAGCAACAACGATACGAACGACCTGATCGGTGAGGGAGAGGAGCGATAAATGACGACGGAATTCGACGTGAGCAATTTCGACGCCCTGCGCATCTCGCTCGCCAACGCCGAGGACGTGCGCAGCTGGTCGCGCGGCGAGGTGAAGAAGCCCGAGACGATCAACTACCGTACCCTCAAGCCCGAGAAGGACGGCCTGTTCTGCGAGAAGATCTTCGGCCCGACGAAGGACTGGGAGTGCGCCTGCGGCAAGTACAAGCGCGTGCGCTTCAAGGGCATCGTCTGCGAGCGCTGCGGCGTCGAGGTGACGCGCAGCAAGGTTCGCCGCGAGCGCATGGGCCACATCGAGCTGGCCGCCCCGGTCAGCCACATCTGGTACTTCAAGGGCTCGCCCTCGCGTCTGGGCTACCTCTTGGACATCGCACCGAAAGAGCTGGAGAAGGTGCTGTACTTCGCATCCTCCATCATCACCTCGGTGGATAAAGAGGCCCGCGAGGAGGACGCCGACGAGCTGCGCGACGAGCTGGCCGCCGACCTCGAGGAGCTGGACGCCGAGCGCGACCGCCTCGTGGAGGCCACGCGCAAGCTGTCCGTGGACTACGTGCCCGAGGACGACGACTTCGTTGACGACGTGGACGAGGACGAGCGCATGACGGCCGAGGAGGTCGACGAGGAGATCGCCGACATCTACGAGGAGTTCAACGAGCGCAAGGCGCTGCGCCAGGACGCTTTCGACGCCTTCATGAAGATCGAGCCGAAGCAGCTGGTGCCGGACGAGGCCCTCTATCGCGAGATGCGCCTCAACTACCGCGACTACTTCACGGGCGGCATGGGCGCCGAATCCGTGCGCGACCTGCTGGACGCCATGGACCTGGCCGCGACGGCCGACGAGCTGCGCGACGTCATCGCCAACGGCAAGGGCCAGAAGCGCGCCAAGGCCATCAAGCGCCTCAAGGTGGTCGACGCGTTCCTCAAGTCCGAGAACAAGCCGACGGACATGATTCTCGATGTCATCCCGGTGATCCCGCCCGACCTGCGCCCCATGGTGCAGCTGGACGGCGGCCGCTTCGCGACGTCGGACCTGAACGACCTGTACCGTCGCGTCATCAACCGCAACAACCGCCTCAAGCGCCTGCTGGACCTCGGCGCGCCTGAGATCATCGTCAACAACGAGAAGCGCATGCTGCAGGAGGCCGTCGACAGCCTGTTCGACAACGGCCGCCGCGGCCGTCCTGTCACGGGCCCGGGCAACCGCCCGCTGAAGTCGCTGTCCGACATGCTCAAGGGCAAGCAGGGCCGCTTCCGCCAGAACCTGCTGGGCAAGCGCGTCGACTACTCCGGCCGTTCGGTCATCGTCGTCGGCCCGCAGCTCAAGCTGCACCAGTGCGGCCTGCCGTCGCAGATGGCGCTGGAGCTGTTCAAGCCCTTCGTCATGAAGCGCCTGGTGGAGCTGGAGTACGCCGCCAACATCAAGGCCGCCAAGCGCGCCGTCGACCGCGGCGCCAGCTACGTGTGGGACGTGCTGGAAGAGGTCATCACCGAGCATCCCGTGCTGCTGAACCGCGCACCTACCCTGCACCGTCTGGGCATCCAGGCCTTCGAGCCGGTGCTGGTCGAGGGCAAGGCCATCAAGCTGCACCCGCTGGTCTGCACCGCCTTCAACGCCGACTTCGACGGCGACCAGATGGCCGTGCACGTGCCGCTGGGCGCCGAGGCGCAGGCCGAGGCCCGCGTGCTCATGCTGTCCGCCAACAACATCAAGTCGCCGGCCCATGGCCGTCCGCTGACCGTGCCCACCCAGGACATGATCATCGGCCTGTACTACCTCACGGCCGCCCGCGACGGCTTCGAGGGCGAGGGCCGCTCGTTCATCGACTTCGACGACGCCATGAACGCCTACGACGCGCGCGCCGAGCTTGACCTGCAGGCCAAGATCTGGGTGCGTCTGACCAAGGACACGCAGGTGGCCACGGCCTTCGGCGTGTTCGAGGAGCACAAGGCGGGCGAGCGCATCGAGACCACCATCGGCCGCATCACGTTCAACAACGTGCTGCCCGAGGACTACCCGTACCTCAACTACGAGATGAACAAGAAGGAGATCAGCCGCCTCGTCGAGGACGTGTGCAACCGCTACGAGCTGTCCAGCGTGCCGGCGATTCTCGACGGCCTCAAGGACGCGGGCTTCCACTACGCCACGCGTGCCGGCGTCACCGTTTCGGTGTACGACGCCACCGTGCCGCCGAACAAGGCCGAGATCCTGGCTGCCGCCGACGAGAAGGTCGCGGCCATCGACGAGGACTACGAGATGGGCCTCATGAGCCCCGACGAGCGCCACAAGCAGGTCGTCGACATCTGGAACGCCGCGAACGAAGAAGTCGGCGAGGCCATGGCCGAGAACTTCGACAAGTTCAACCCCATCTACATGATGGCGTTCTCCGGCGCTCGAGGCAACATCAAGCAGATCCGCCAGCTGGCCGGTATGCGAGGCCTCATGTCCGACCCGAAGGGCGAGATCATCGACCGCCCGATCAAGGCGAACTTCCGCGAGGGCCTGTCCGTTCTGGAGTACTTCATCTCCACGCACGGCGCCCGTAAGGGTCTCGCCGACACGGCGCTGCGTACCGCCGACTCGGGCTACCTGACCCGCCGTCTGGTGGACGTGGCCCAGGACGTCATCATCCGCGAGATCGACTGCGGCACCGCCGACGGCGTGCCGTACCCGCTGCACAACGAGAAGGGCGACGTCGACGAGAACCTCATCGGCCGCTGCCTGCTCAACGACGTGGCGGGCGTCGACGGCGAGGTGCTGCTGGCCGCGGGCGAGTACATCACCCATATGGACCAGCTCAAGGCCATGGACGCGGCGGGCGTCGAGACGCTCGTCATCCGCACGGTCATGACCTGCCATGCCGAGCACGGCGTGTGCCAGAAGTGCTACGGTTGGGATCTCGCCACGTCGCGTCCGGTGAACATCGGCACGGCGGTGGGCATCATCGCCGCCCAGTCCATCGGCGAGCCCGGCACCCAGCTGACCATGCGCACGTTCCACACCGGCGGCGTCGCCGGCGAGGACATCACCCACGGTCTGCCTCGTGTCCAGGAGCTGTTCGAGGCGCGCAAGCCCAAGGGCCTCGCCGTCCTCGCGGAGATCTCCGGCACGCTGCAGATCTCGGGCGACAAGCAGTCCAAGACCATCACGATCCACGACCAGCAGGGCAACTTCCGCGAGTACGTCGTGTCGGCGCGCGCCCAGATGCTGCCCGGCGTGATGGACGGCTGCGAAGTGAAGGTGGGCCAGCAGCTCACCAAGGGCTCGGTGAACCCGCACGACCTGCTGCGCCTCACCGATCCCAATACGACGCTGCGCTACATCGTCAGCCAGGTCCAGGGCGTGTACGTGTCCCAGGGCGTGGACATCAACGACAAGCACATCGAGGTCATCGCGCGCCAGATGCTGCGCAAGGTGGCCGTCATGGACGCCGGCGAGTCCGACTTCCTGCCGGGTCGCCAGGTGAACCGCTTCGAGTTCGAGGATGCCGCCAACGCGCTCATCGCCGAAGGCAAGGAGCCGCCCGTGGGCCAGCCGCTGCTGCTGGGCATCACGAAGGCGTCGCTGGCCACGGATTCGTTCCTGTCGGCCGCCTCGTTCCAGGAGACGACGAAGGTGCTCACCGACGCCGCGATCGAGGGCAAGATCGACCACTTGGCCGGCCTCAAGGAGAACGTCATCATCGGCAAGCCGATCCCGGCGGGCACGGGTCTGTCGCGTTACCGCGAAGTGGGCCTCACCTACAAGGGTCGTCCGGTTGCGCCGGTGGTGGGCGAGACGCTGCCCGACTTCGCGCCGGAGGCTTTGCGCGATATCGAGGAGCTGCTGCCCCAGCCGCAGGATTGGTCGCTCGACGGCGACGGCTACCTCAACATGGGCACGAACTACGGTAGCTACTACAGCGGGCTTTCGCTGGGCCATCGCGGCCCGCAGCTGTCCGACGAGGACGCGCGCCTGTACATCTACGACGACCTGGGCGTGTCGCAGCGCTGGGCCAACAAGTTCTCCGAGGCGGGCATCGAGACGGTGGCCGACCTCGTGGGCCACACCGAGGAGGACCTGCTGCGCATCGAGGGCATCGGCGTGAAGGCCATCGAGGAGCTGAAGGAAGGCCTCGAGGCCCACGATCTGACGCACGTGATCGAGGACGACCTCGCGGCTACGAGCGACGACATGTCGCAGCTGCTGGACATGGTGTTCTCGCCCGATGACACCATCCTCATCGGCGGCGACGAGCCCCCGACCTTCAACACCGAGGGCGAGGACATGCTGGGCGAGGCTCTGCCGCCGCGCTCCTACCAGCGCAACCTGGAAGAGCTCGACGCTCTGCTGGGCTCGGTAGGGTCGCTCGGCTTCGGCCTGACCACCAAGGAGTCCGAGGAAGCTTCCAACGCCGACGACGACGTGGAAGAATAAGTTCGACCTGCGGGGGCGCGCTTGGCGCGCCCCCTTTGCTTGCGGCTCTTGTGGCGGAGGATGCGGCGCAATGCCCAGTCGCTCAGACAGTCCTGCTCGCACGAAACGTCCGCTGGACGTTTCGGCTCGTGCGGAACTCGCTTGGTGGGCAACGCGCCGCACCCTCCTTCGCGAGTCTCTTGTCATCCTGAGCGGAGGCGGCGCAGCTGCCGGAGTCGAAGGATCCCGTGCGGCGCCAGCGGGTACGGCTGCGACCTGCGAGAGGCGGTCGGACCGGGACTCGCTGGAAAAGGGTTCTACCTGTGCGGTTCTCTTTAGTAGGAGGAGCATCATGTCTCAGAAAACCTATATCCCTTCCGGCGAAATGCCGCCTTCGTCGCAGATCGGGGCGACGTTCGAGGCGCTTGCCGCCACTATCGCAGCCCGGCGCGAGGCGGGGGAGGAGAGCTACACCTATCGTCTGCTCACCGGCTCTCCCGACGGGGTGCTGAAGAAGGTCATGGAGGAGGCGGGCGAGACGGCGCTTGCGGCGAAGGACGTGGAGTCGTGGGCGTGCTCGTCGCTGGCGGCATCGATCGCGGCAAGCGGCGCTGTCGACGAGACCGACGAGCTGGCCGTCGATCTGCCGCCCGAGTACGACGCGGCCATCGATCATCTGCGCTACGAGGCGGCCGACGTGGTGTACCACCTGCTCGTGGTGCTCGAGCGCTACGGCATCGGTCTCGACGAGTTCGCCGCCGAGCTGAACAACCGCATGACCGACGCGGAACGCCCCGAGGGCGGCGTCCGCTTGCATGAAGACCATGTGAAACGGGGGAAGTAGACCTTCCGGCGGTTATCCGCCGCCTCGAAAGCCCCGCTTACTTTGTTGAACCTGCTGGAAAGGAAAGAGCATGGCACGTTTATTTGGAACGGATGGGGTTCGCGGCGTCGCGAACAAGGAGCTGACGTGCGAGACGGCCTTCAAGCTGGGTCAGGCCGCCGTGGCCTTCCAGGGCAAGACCATCCTCATCGGCAAGGACACGCGCCTGTCCGGCGACATGCTGGAGTCGGCCGTGGCGTCCGGCATCATGTCGATGGGCGGCACGGCGCTCCTGGCCGGCATCATCCCGACGCCCGCCATCGCGCTTCTGGTGCGCGAGCTGCACTGCGACGGCGGCATCGTCATCTCGGCGTCGCACAACCCGCCCGAGTACAACGGCATCAAGCTGTTCGACGGCCAGGGCTTCAAGCTGCCGGATGCGGTTGAGGACGAGATCGAGGCTTATCTGGCGGCGGGCGGCCCATCGGCGGACGAGCTGCCGAACGGCGACGAGGTGGGCGTGGCGCTGCCGGTGGACGACGCCTGCGAGCTGTACATCGCGCACGCGGTGTCCACGGTGGCCGGCGAGGGCATCGACTTCGCGGGCCTCAAGGTGGCGCTCGACGCAGGCCATGGCGCATCCTGCATGACCAGCGCCGAGGCGCTGCGCCGTCTGGGCGCCGAGGTGGTTTCGATCAACGAGGACTTCGACGGCACCGACATCAACGTGCAGTGCGGCTCCACCCATCTCGAGCCGTTGCGCGCGCTCGTGGCCGAGACGGGCGCCGATGTGGGCATTGCGCACGACGGCGACGCCGACCGCGTCATGCTTGTGGACGCGAACGGCAACGAGATCGACGGCGACGTGGTGGAGGCCGTGTGCGCTATCGACCTGCACAAGCGCGGGCTGCTTGCCGGCGGCACCGCCGTGTCCACCGTCATGTGCAACCTCGGGCTCTCGCATGCTCTGCGCGATGCGGGCATCGAGCTCGTCCAGACGAAGGTTGGCGACCGTTACGTGCTGGAGGCCATGCGCGAGGGCGGCTTCGTCCTGGGCGGCGAGCAGAGCGGCCATATGATCTTCCTCGAGCACAACTCCACAGGCGACGGCTTGGTGACCGCCCTGCAGTTCCTGGCCGCTTGCCGGCGTGCCGGTTCCTCCATCGAGGATGTCGCCAGCGTCATGACGCGTTTCCCGCAGACGCTGATCAACGTGCGCGTGAACGACAAGCACGCCGTGGACGGCAATGCGGCTGTGCAGGCCGCCGTCGAAGCTGCCGAAGCGGAGCTGGGCGATTCGGGTCGCGTGCTGCTGCGTCCTTCCGGCACCGAGCCGGTGGTGCGCGTCATGGTGGAGGCCGCCAGCGCCGAGGAGGCCGACCGCCACGCGCAGGCCATCGCCGCCGTGGTCGAGCGCGAGGCGTGATTCCGCTGTCATCCTGAGCGAGCGCAAGCATTCGACAGTCCAGCGGACTGTAGAACTCCCGAGCACGCGAAGCGAGCGCAGGGAGGCCCCGCGAAGCGGGGACGCGAAGGATCCCGTGCGGCGTCAGCAGGAAGTCTTTCTGCCGGTGCCGTATTCGGGATCCTTCTATTGCGTAGTGCGCGCTTCGGGACGAAAAGCAAGCAGGGTTGCCCCCCCCCTGCGTGCGGGCAAGTTCCCGACTTATGCGTACCTCTGCCATCGAAAACGCCCAAAAAGCACCATGTACGCGACTTATGTGCACCTCGGAAGCGGCCTGCGCGATCGAAGTATTTCATAGCTAACTTTTGACCAGGCTTTTTATTGGGCGACGCTTTGCCGCTTCGTCTGAAAAGGCCGTTTCGGCGTGGCAGAGGTGCGCATAAGTCATGGACAGAGGAGATTTCTCCGGTTTTCGTTGCAGGCGCTCCGTTTGACGGGGTGCCGCCACGTTCGCGTTCGGCCGATCATCGTAGGCAGGATCAAACAATGGCGCTTCGTCTTCGAAAGCGCCGGCTACCGCTTCGACGCCGAGTCGGGCCGCGTGCTGTGCTTCTGCTGCGATCCGGAACGCTTCTGGAAATATGTCGGCCGATGAGGAAAGGCGAGTAGCGGGAGGGTGGCAAGGCGGCAACGCTCAGCTGCGGCCTCTTGCGCACTCGCGCGCTTCATGGGATCGTGGTCGTTGCGACAGGGACGCGGCCGCGATATGCGCGCCGGTCGACCGCGGCATCCTCGGACTGCGCTCCTGCCGCATCATCCGAAAGCAACGCCCTCGGCTCCGAAGAGCCGAGGGCGTTTTCATGCGAGAGGAAGCGTGCCCTTATCGCACGAACAGGCTGAGGAAGCGCACGAGCAGGCTCGGCTTCTTCGCACCGCGCGTTGCGGGCGGGGCTGCCACCATGCCCTGCTCGGCGCACGGGCGCTCGCCGACAGGAGGTTCGATGGCGTCGGCTTCGAGTGCCGGGGCGGTGGCAGAGCCGACCGGAATAGCGGGCGCGGTTGCGGGCGCGATCCGGGACGATGCGGCCACGGATGCCTGAACGGCGGCTTCCGCAGCCGCTTCCGCCTCGCGCGCGGCCGCAGCCGCAGCGCGTTCCTCCGCGCGGATGCTCGCCTCGTCCTCGGTCATCTCGTGTGCCGCCATCAGCTGGGC
>NZ_DBFEGU010000456.1:0-17883 GCF_048329335.1 Eggerthella sp.
GTGGACGTCGACGTGATGCGCTCCTGCAAGTCGCCCATCTCGGTTGCCAGCGTCGGCTGGTAACCCACGGCAGAGGGCATGCGGCCCAGCAGAGCGGACACCTCGGAGCCGGCCTGCGTGAAGCGGAAGATGTTGTCCACGAACAGAAGCACGTCCTGGCCCTGATCGCGGAAGTACTCCGCCTCGGTGAGGCCCGCGAGACCCACGCGCAGACGCGCTCCCGGAGGCTCGTTCATCTGACCGTACACGAGGCAGGTCTTGTTGATGACGCCCGAGTCGCTCATCTCCAGGTAGAGGTCGGTACCCTCGCGGGTACGCTCGCCCACGCCCGTGAACACCGACGTGCCGCCGTGCTCCTGGGCCAGGTTGTTGATGAGCTCCTGGATGATAACCGTCTTGCCCACGCCGGCGCCGCCGAACAGACCCGTCTTGCCGCCCTTGACGAAGGGCTCGACGAGGTCGATGGCCTTGATGCCGGTCTCGAAGATCTCGGTGGTGGTGGACAGCTCGTCGTAGTCCGGAGCCGGACGGTGGATGGGCATGTAGCCCTTCACCTCGGGCATCGGCTTCTCGTCGACGGGCTCGCCCATGACGTTCCAGATGCGGCCCAGGGTCTCGGGACCCACGGGCATCATGATCGGGTTGCCCGTGTCGACGACCTCGAGGCCGCGGACGAGACCGTCCGTCGAGCTCATGGCCACCGAGCGGACAAGGTTGCCCGGCAGGTGCGTCTCGACCTCGAGCACGAGGTGCAAGTCGCCCGCCAGGGTCTTGGCATCAACCGTCAGCGCGTTGTAAATCGCCGGCAGCTGATCAGGGGGAAATTCGACGTCAACGACAGGGCCGACGATACGCACGATGCGACCGGTAGCGCCCTTGCTGGCCTCGAGCTCCTCCTTCGTAAGCATTTGTTCAGCCATTTAATCCTCCAAAGCCGCTGCGCCACCGACGATCTCGGAAATCTCCGTCGTGATAGCGCCCTGGCGTACGCGGTTATACAATCTAGTCAACGTTTCGAGCACTTCGGTAGCGTTGTCCGTAGCCGACATCATGGCGTTGCGGCGCGCGCCCTGCTCGGCAGCAGCCGAGTCGATGAGCGCATGGTACAGCGTCGTGCGCACATACGCCGGCAGCAAGCGGTCGAGGACGGCCTCGGCGCTGGGCTCGAAGATCACATCGCCCTCGAGCTTCGCCTCGCCCGCTTCCTGCTGCACGCCTTCGGCGGCCAGCTCGGCATCGAGCGCAGCCGTGTCCACGGGCAGCACGAGCTCCGTGCGCAGCACCTGCTCGGCAGCGTTCTTCGAGTGGTTGTACACGACAAACACCTCGTCGATCGTGCCGTTCTCGTATCCGTCGATGGCGTACGCCGCGACGGACGCGGCCTCCTCCACCGTCGGATCGGCAGAAAGGTCCGTGAACCCGAGCACCGGCTCCACCTTGCGGTAGGTGAAGTACCCGACGGCCTTCTTACCGCAGGCGACGACCTGGACGGACGCGCCTGCGGCCTGCTTTTCCTTCATGAGACGCTCGACGTGCCGCAGCACGTTGCTGTTGAAACCGCCGGCAAGGCCGCGGTCCGACACAACCACGACGAACAGCACGTTCTTCACTTCGTCGTGCTTGCGCAACAGCGCGTTATCGGAGCCACCTACACGCTTGGCAACGTTGGCCAACATTTCGACCATGGATTCGGAGTACGGCGTCGCAGCCGCCACGCGCTCTCCAGCGCGACGGATCTTCGCAGCCGCCACCATCTCCATGGTGCGCGTGATCTGCTTCGTCGAAGAGACGGAGCCGATACGCCTTTCTATGTCGTGAAGGTTGGGCATAGTCTACCTGCCTTAGGAAGCCGAGGGCGAGAACTGCAGCTTGAAAGCTTCAATAGCGGCGTTCAGGTCGGTTTCGATTTCATCGGTAAACTTCTGCGCCTTCTCGAGGGCCTCGACGATCTCCGGCTTGGAAGCGTGGATGAAGTCGAGGAACTCGCCGCGGAAGCGGACGACGTCGGACACCGGGATGTCGTCGAGGTAGCCATGAGCACCTGCGTAGATGGACATAGCCTGATCCATGACGGGCATCGGCACGTAACGACCCTGCTTCAGCAGCTCGGTCATGTGGGCGCCGCGGTTCAGCTGATCCTGGGTCGACTTGTCCAAGTCGCTGCCGAACTGCGTGAACGCCTGCAGCTCGCGATAGGACGCGAGATCGAGGCGCAGCGTGCCGGCAACCTGCTTCATGGCCTTGACCTGCGCGGAGCCGCCGACGCGCGACACCGAGATGCCGACGTTGACCGCAGGGCGCTGGCCCTGGAAGAACAGGTCGGTGGACAGGAAGATCTGGCCGTCCGTGATGGAGATGACGTTGGTCGGGATGTAGGCGGACACGTCGCCGGCCTGCGTCTCGATCATGGGCAGCGCCGTGAGCGAGCCCGCGCCGTACTCGTCGGACATCTTGACCGCGCGCTCCAGCAAGCGGGAGTGCAGGTAGAAGATGTCGCCCGGGTACGCTTCGCGTCCCGGCGGGCGGCGCAGCGTCAGCGACATCTGGCGGTACGCCACGGCCTGCTTGGACAGGTCGTCGTAGATGCACAGCACGTGGCGGCCCGGGTTGTCGGCCGTGGCCGGCTGGCCGTTCTCGCCGTTGTACATGAAGTACTCGCCGATGGCGGCGCCCGCCATGGGGGCGATGTACTGCAGCGGAGCGGAGTCGGACGCGGAGGCGTTCACGATGATCGTGTACTCCATCGCGCCGTGCTTCTCCAGCGTCTCCACCAGGCCGGCGACCGTGGACGCCTTCTGGCCGATGGCGACGTAGATGCAGATCATGTCCTTGCCCTTTTGGTTGATGATGGCATCAACCGCAATGGACGTCTTGCCGGTCTGGCGGTCGCCGATGATCAGCTCGCGCTGGCCGCGGCCGATGGGGATCATCGAGTCGATGGCCAGGATGCCGGTCTGCATCGGCTCCTCGACGGGCTGGCGCTGGATGACGCCGGGAGCCTTGAACTCCACCGGGCGCATGCCTTCGGCCTTGATGGGGCCCTTGCCGTCGATCGGCATGCCGAGCGGGTTCACCACGCGGCCGAGCATCTCTTTGCCCGAGGGGATCTCCACGATACGACCGGTGGTCTTCACCTGGTCGTTTTCCTTGATTGCGGTGACGTCACCAAGCAGCACGGCGCCGACTTCGTCCTCTTCGAGGTTCTGGGCCATACCGTAGACGGTCTGGCCGTTGGAACCCACGAACTCGAGGAGCTCGCCCGCCATGGCGTCCTTGAGGCCGTCGACGCGCGCGATACCGTCGCCGATCTGGATGACGGTTCCGACTTCGCGAGATTCGACGCTCGTATTGAGCGCATCGAGCTGCTTGCGCAGTGCCTCGTCAATAGACTGTGCGGTGATTTCAGTCACTAGCATTCACCTCCATCTGTTGATAGTTTGAGCACGTTGCGAGCGCTTTCCAACTGCGACAGGACGCTGGCGTCGATTCGCTTGCCGTTGGCACTCATCAATATGCCGCCGAGCAGGGACTTGTCGATATGCTCGCGCAACACGACGTTCGTTCCCAGGTCGGCCTCAGCTTTCTTCGTAATGACCTCGCGCAGATGATCGTCCAGTTCGACGACGGTCGTGACGTCGACGACAGTGACGTTCAGCTTGCGTTCGAGCTGTTCTCCATAGCTGGCCCATACGCGCGACAGCAACGCGAAGTCCTCGCGCTCGGCCATGACGGCCAGAACGTCGACGAGGACGGGATTGCTGGATGCGAACAGGTTGCGCACCAGCTGACCCCTCTGCTCGGGCGTATAGGAGCTGTCCTCCAAGGCGTCGGAGAGATCCATGTTCGAACGTGCGATGCGCAGGATGCGCTCGGCCTGGTCGCGGACCTCGAGCACGGCGTCTTGACCGCCTGCTTCGTATGCGCCGTCCAGAAGCACGGACGCATACGTCGCGACCTTCTCTTTGAGAATTTGGCGGTTAGTTGGCATTGAAACTGCCCGCCTCGTTCACGTAGCGCTCGATGATCTTGCGGTGCTCGGCATCGTTGAGATCCTCGCCGATCAGGCGAGACGCAACGGAGATGGACAGGTCGGCAACCGAGCCCTGCAGCTCGGAGATGGCGGCCTTCTTCTCCGCTTCGATGGCGTTGTGCGCCTTCTCGATCATCGCGGTGGCCTCGGACTGCGCCTTATCGGTGATGTCGGCCTTCACGGCCTCGCCCGTCTTCTTCGCGTCTGCGACGATCTGGGCGGCCTGGGCTTTGGCATCCTCCAGCTGGCGTTTGTATTCCTCAAGCACGCGCTCGCTTTCGACGCGAGCCTGCTCGGACTTCTCAAGGGAATCCTTGATGGTCATCTCGCGCTTCTCCAGCATGGCCTCGAACTTCGGCCAACCGAACTTGGCCAGAACGATCCAGAGCAGGATGAAGATCACGAGCATGGGGATGAACTCCGCCATGTCGGGCAAGATGGCGCTCAGGCCGCCCGATGACTCTCCTTCAGCCGCGAACGCGAGCGCAGGGAAAGCAAACGTCATGCCGGCGCCGGCAAGCGCGGCAAGCCCGATGCGGGCCGATGTTTCTTTCGCTTTAGCTTTCACGTACGTTACCTCCTATGTAAGCCTTATACGGCACGGTATCCGAATGAGGCTTAGTTACACGATGAAGGTAAGCACGAAGCCGATGAGGCCCAGAGCCTCGGCGAGAGCAGCACCGATGATGAAGTTCGTGAACAGACGACCCTGCAGTTCGGGCTGGCGAGCGGTGGCGACGCAGCAGCCGTAGCAGGCGATGCCGATGCCCAGGCCGGGGCCGATGGTCGACAGGCCGTAGCCCACGAGCTTCAGAGCCGCAAGAGCGAGTGTAATTTCCACAGTTTCCTCCTTTTACCGTTCTCGGGCTTCTCCCGAGAACCATGGACACCTTCTATGTCAACCAGCCGTGGAATAGCCGGTCAAACACCAAACGTTGCCGCGCGCAGGCGCGTGCGCCCTCCCCTTTCGGAAAGGGCGCGGGGTCGACCTAGTGGTCGGACGTGGCCAGGCCGATGTACACCGCGCTGAGGATGGTGAACACGTAGGCCTGCAGGAACGCAACCAGCACCTCGAGCGCGTACATGGCGAACAGGAACAGCATCCACGCGATGGAGATGCTTCCCACGCCGACGCCCGCGCCCTGGATGGCGGAGCCGATGAACACGCTGGTGAGCAGCGCGAAAATGCCGAGAACCATATGGCCGGCGAACATGTTTCCGTAGAGTCGAACGGCCAGCGTGAGCACGCGCAGCACGGTGGAGAACAGCTCGAGGAACCACACGATGGGAACCATGACCAGCGGCAGGCCCGACGGCGCGAACGACTTGAGGTAGCCGCCGAGGCCCTTGGCCTTGATGCCCCAGAAGATGAAGTAGATGAACGAGATGGCCGCGAGCGCCCAGGTGATGCTGATGGACCCCGTGGGGGTCTTGCAGCCGGGGATGAGGCCCACGAAGTTGCTGATCAGGATGAAGAAGAACAGCGTGGCCAAGAACGGCAGGTGCTTCTTGTAGCCGTGGCCGATGGCGCTTTCGCCCATGTCCTTCTTCACGAACTCGTAGCCGTACTCCACCATGTTGGTGAACTTGTTCGTGGGGATGATCGTGAGGCGCTTGCTGGCCGCAAGCACGACGACGAGCGTGATGAGGAAGCAGATGAGCATCCACAGCACGTACTGCGTCATGCCGAACGATCCCGACCCGAACACGAAGGCGGAATCGAAAGAATGCTGCAGGTGAGGTACCTGTTCCGCTAGGGATTCAAGAGGATTCACGTGTCTTTACCTTTCCATCTTACTTCCGCACTAGATTGCTGACGCCGAACCCGATAGCCGCGACGGAAAGAGCCACGACCTCGGCAAGAACGAAGGGCAGGACGAACTCGCGCGCGAGGAGCGCGCAGGCGATGGCGGTTACGAAGAGCACAGCGACCGAGAGCAGCACACCTAGAAGAAGGGCACCGGCGTGCCCCAGGTTGCTGGTGTCGGTCACTCGTCTCGTCATACGCAAGCCGGCGAACAGCGGAGCGAACCCCGCAGCGCCCGCGAGCGCCCCCAGAACGATTGCTACTGCCATGTCCCACTTTCTTCTTGACCGTCGAGCGCACAAGTACGCATCCTACCAAGCCGACTCGTATGATAACGGAACTTCACGTTCGGCTGACGGCAGGGTTACAAAAACTTACAAAATTTGGGTGAGTGGAAGAATAAACCGGCCAAAAAACTGCATAAAGCGCGGGGGAACGGTAAGCGAAACCGTATATTCTCCAAGCGGAAAAGGACAGGAATGAGACAGGGGGACGGGGCTAGTGGCTCATTTTACGTCAGGAGGGCGTGTCAAATCACCCGTCCCCCTGACACGCCCGTCCCCTATCCCATTCCCCTATCTCGTTTACAGGTCGAACACGCGCAGCTTCATGCCGGCTTCCTCGAGCATGGACATGGCCAGCTCGTCCGGGTACGGGTTCTGGTAGACGATCTCGTCGATGCCGGCGTTGATGAGCATCTTGGCGCACACGATGCACGGCTGCGTGTTGACGTAGATGGACGCCCCCGTGATGTTGATGCCGTAGCGCGCCGCCTGGATGATGGCGTTCTGCTCGGCATGCAGGCCGCGGCAGATCTCGTGGCGCTGGCCGCTGGGCACGCCGAGCTGCTGACGCAGGCAGCCGGTCTCGGCGCAATGGCGCATGCCGGTAGGCACGCCGTTGTAGCCGGTGGCCAGTATGCGGCGGTCCTTCACGATGACGGCCCCTACGGCGCGGCGCATGCACGTGGTGCGCGTGGCGACCTCGTTCGCCAGCGTCATGAAGTACTCGTCCCAGCTGGGGCGATGGTCGAGTGGTTCCATTGCTTACCTCTTTCAACCTGCGCGACCGGGTGGGCGGCGGCGCAACGCCCAGTCGCTCGGACAGTCCTCGCTTCGCTGCGGAACTCGCTTGGTGGGCGCCGCGCCGCCGCTCACCCTTCAAGGTTATCGAAACCGCCAAGCCGAAAACACCGGCCCCGCTCCCAAGCCAACAGCCATTCTGCGGGCGATCTTCAGAAAGGGAGATCCTACCTGCGGCTTTTCTGTTACTTGGTGCCGAAAATCCTGTCGCCGGCGTCGCCGAGGCCGGGGACTATGTAGGCATGTTCGTTCAGGCATTCGTCGATGGCGCAGGTGTAGATCTGCACGTCCGGGTCGGCGGACAGCACGGCCTCGATGCCGACGGGCGCC
Organism: Eggerthella sp.; assembly: GCF_048329335.1. Classification (NCBI taxonomy): domain Bacteria; kingdom Bacillati; phylum Actinomycetota; class Coriobacteriia; order Eggerthellales; family Eggerthellaceae; genus Eggerthella; species Eggerthella sp. The sequence continues at coordinate 7,250 of NZ_DBFEGU010000456.1, forward strand.
GCCACGAGCACGACGAGCTTGATGTTCTTCACGCCGAGCTTTCGCAGATAGTGGATGGCCGCCGTGGCCGAACCGCCCGTGGCCAGCATCGGGTCCACCACCAGCACGTCGCGCTGGGAGATGCTGTCGGGGAGCTTCGCGTAGTACTCGTGCGGCTCATGGGTTTCGGGGTCGCGGTACATGCCGAGGTGTCCGACGAACGTGGAGGGCATGAGCTCCTGCAGCCCCTCAACCATGCCGAGGCCCGCGCGCAGGATGGGGACGATGACCATCTTCTTGCCGGCCACCTGCTTGCACGCAGCCTTGCAGATGGGCGTTTCAACCTCGACGTCCTCAAGCGCCAGATCGCGCGTGGCCTCGTAGCCCTCGAACATGGCAAGCTCGCGCACGAGGGCGCGGAAGTCCTTCGACGACGTGTTCTTGTTGCGCAGCTTGGACAGCTTGTGCTGGACCATCGGGTGGTCGACGACGGTGACGCGGTCGTAGTGCATGGGATAAGCCTTCTTTCTTGCGATCCGGTTCGGGAACTAGTAATCGAGCTCGGGATACAAAGGGTGCGCGGCAAGGAGGGCGTCCACCTTCGCACGCACATCGGCGAGCTTCGCCTCGCTCTCGGCGTTGAACACCGTGGCGGCGATGAGCTGGCCCACCTCGTAGAAGTCGTCGGCCGTGAAGCCGCGCGTGGTGGCCGCAGCGCTGCCCACGCGGATGCCGCTCGTGACGAACGGGCTGCGCGGCTCGTTGGGGATGGAGTTCTTGTTCACCGTGAGGCCCACGCTCTCCAACAGCTTTTCGGCATCCTTGCCGGTGACGTCGGCCGGCGTGAGGTCCACGAGGCACAGGTGGTTGTCGGTGCCGCCGGACACGAGGCGCAAACCGCCGTCCATCATGCCCTGCCCCAGCGTGCGCGCGTTCTCCACCACGTGGTCGATGTACTCCTTGTAGGCGGGCTGCATGGCCTCTCCGAACGCCACGGCCTTGCCGGCGATGACGTGCATGAGCGGGCCGCCCTGCGAGCCGGGGAACACGGCCTTGTCGATGCGCTTGGCGATGTCCTCGTCGTTGGACAGGATGAAGCCGCCGCGCGGGCCGCGCAGGGTCTTGTGGCTGGTGGACGTCACCACGTCGGCATGCGGAACGGGGCTGGGATGCGCGCCTGCGGCCACGAGGCCGGCGATGTGAGCCATGTCCACCATGAAGTACGCATCCACCTCGCGCGCGATGGCGGCCATGCGCTCGAAGTCGATGACGCGCGGATAGGCGCTGGCGCCGCCCACGATGAGCTTGGGGCGCACTTCCTTGGCGATACGCTCCACCTCGTCGTAGTCGATGGTCTCGGTCTGGGCGTCCACGCCGTAGCTGGCGAAGTCGTAGTGGCGGCCGCTGAAGTTCACCGGCGAGCCGTGCGTGAGATGGCCGCCCTCGGCCAGGCTCATGCCCAGCACCGTGTCGCCCAGCTCGATGAGCGCCTCGTACGCGCCCAGGTTCGCGTTCGCGCCGCAATGGGGCTGCACGTTGGCGAAGTTCGAGCCGAACAGCTGGCAGGCGCGCTCGCGCGCGAGGTCCTCCACGAGGTCGACCTTCTCGCAGCCGCCGTAGTAGCGCTTGCGGGGATAGCCCTCGGCGTACTTGTTCGTGAGCACGCTGCCCACGGCTTCCATGACGGCGGGCGACGTGAAGTTCTCCGAAGCGATGAGCTCGACGGAGTCGCGCTCGCGCGTAAGCTCCTGGCGCATGGCATCGGCGACGGCGGGATCGGTCTGGGATACGTACTGGAGGGCCATGGTGTTCCTTTCGATGAGGGCGAGGCGAAGCGATCATGCTAGCACAGCGCGATCCGCGCTGCGCGCGTGCGGGCTATTCGTTTTCGAGAGCGGCGATCTTCTCGACGCGACCTGCATGACGACCGCCGCCGAAGGAGGTGGAGACGAAAGCGTCGAGGATCTCGCGGTTCACGGACTCGTCGATGAAGCGACCCGAGACGGCTACGACGTTCGCGTCGTTGTGCTCGCGCGCGAGGGCGGCGAACAGCGGACTGGTGACGTTGGCGGCGCGGATCCCGTCGATCTTGTTGGCGGCCACGGCCATGCCGATGCCCGTGCCGCACACGAGCACGCCGCGCTCGGCCATGCCGTCGACCACATCGTGCGCCACGCGCGCCGCATAGTCGGGATAGTCGACGCGGTCGTCGCAGTCGGGGCCGCGGTCGATCACGTCGTGGCCCTTGGAGGCCAGGTAGCCGACCAGCGCCTGCTTCTGCTCGAAGCCCGCATGGTCGCTTGCAATGCTGATCTTCATGTGAGGTTCCCTTCCTCTTCTCTTTCGTCACGTGACGGCTGGCGCCGCACGGGATCTTTCCCTAAAGGACTGGCTTTGCGTCGGAACTTCGCTCCTTCGGCGCTCCGCTCAGGATGACAGGGCGTCCGACATCGTGCGCTTCACGGCGCGAGCCCAGCCTTCCAGCAGCTTCGCGTGGCGCTCGTCCTCCATGCCCGGCTCGTACACGTCGTCCGAAGAGCGTAGGGCGCACAGGGCTTCCGCGTCCTTCCAGAACCCGGTGGCGAGCCCTGCGAGGAACGCGGCGCCGAGCGCGGTCGTCTCGGCATTCTGCGGGCGGCGCAGCGGCGTGCGCAAGATATCGCTTTGGAACTGCATGAGAAAATCGTTCGCGGACGCGCCGCCGTCCACGTTGAGCACGCTCAAGCGCACCCCCGCGTCGGCCTCCATAGCCACCGCGAGGTCGTGCACTTGGTAGGCCAGCGACTCCAGCGCGGCGCGCACGATGTGCGCCCGGCCGGTTCCGCGCGTGAGCCCGTAGATGGCGCCGCGCGCATCGGCGTCCCAATAGGGTGCGCCCAAGCCGGTGAACGCGGGCACCACGTACACGCCGTCGGTGCTGCTCACGCTACGGGCGATGGCCGAGGTCTCGGCCACGTCGTCGATGACGCCCATGTCGTCGCGCAGCCACTGCATGAGCGCGCCGGCCATGAACACGCTGCCCTCGAGCGCGTACTCGGGGCCGGCACCCGGACCCGAGGCGGCGATGGTGGTGATGAGGTTGTTCGTGGAGCGGCACGCTTCGCCGCCGGTGTGCATGAGCAGGAAGCAGCCGGTGCCGTACGTGTTCTTCGCCTGGCCCGGCTGGAAGCAGCACTGTCCGAACAGAGCCGCCTGCTGGTCGCCCGCCACGCCGCAGATGGGCACGTTCGGCACGATGCCCGCGGAAGCCGTGCGGCCGAACTCCCCCGACGAAGGGAGCACCTCGGGAAGCAGGGACTCCGGGATGCCGAACAGGTCGAGCAGCCACGGATCCCAGCGCAGCTCGTGGATGTTGTACAGCATGGTGCGGCTGGCGTTCGTCACGTCGGTGGCGTGTACCTTGCCCTGGGTGAGCGTCCAGATGAGCCACGTGTCGACGGTGCCGAAGGCCAGCTTGCCGGCTTCGGCGTCTTCGCGCGCGCCTTCCACGTGGTCGAGGATCCACTTGATCTTGCTGGCGGAGAAGTAGGCGTCGGGCACGAGGCCCGTCTTGTCGGCGATGATGCGCGCCGTCTGCGGGTCGGCCGTCAGCTCGTCGATGATGGGGGCCGTGCGGCGGCACTGCCACACGATGGCGTTCATCACGGGCTCCCCCGTTTCGCGGTTCCACACCACGGTGGTCTCGCGCTGGTTCGTGATGCCGATGCTGTCGATGTCCTTTGCGCCCAGGTTGTGCGCCACCAGAAGCTCGGTGAGCGCGCCCAGCTGCGACGACAGGATGTCGCGCGGGTCGTGCTCCACCCAGCCGGGCTGGGGGTAGACTTGCGGGAACGGGTTCTGCACCGCATCGACGACGCATCCGTTCGCGTCGACGAGCATGGCGCGCGACGAGGTGGTACCCTGGTCGAGCGCTACGACGTACTTTGGCATGCATGCTCCTCAATCCAACCGACCACCTCAGTATAAACCTGAGCCCGCCCCGGTTCGTTGAGGATTTCGTGGCGCATGCCCTCGTACAGCTTCACCTCCACATCCCGCACACCGGCGCGGCGCAACAGGTCGGCCGCCGCACGCACGCCCTTGCCGCACGCGCCCACCGGGTCCTCGGCGCCGGCGACGAACAGCACGGGCAATCCCTTCGGCACCTTCGCCGCGCACGACGGCGACACCACCTCGCCCGTGAGGTCGGTGAGCGTGGCGTAGCCGCCGACGGAGAACATGGCGCCGCACAGCTCGTCGGCGATGTAGGCGTCCACGACGGCCGGATCGGTGCAGACCCAGTCGTGCGGCGTGCGCGGGTTCTCGATCTGCTTGGCGAACGCGCCCACGCCCATGCCGTCCAGAAGCTTGCTGCGGTAGTCGGCGCCCTTCGTCTTCGCGAGGAAGCGCGCCAGCGCGTTGCCCGCCTTCGACAGGACGAGGGGCTGTTGGCCCGTGCCGCAGATGACGGCCGCCGCCACGTCCTCGCCGTGGCGCGCCAGGTAGGCGCGCGTGACGAAGCTTCCCATGGAATGGCCGAACATGATGTAAGGGGTTTGGCGGGAGTAGCGGGCGGTGACGGTCTTGCGCAGTTCGTGGACGTCCTCGATGAGCGTCTCCTTGCCGTCGACGGGCAGGCAGCCAAGCTCGTCTGCGCTGGCCACGCTCTTGCCGTGGCCGATGTGATCGGCGGCGCACACCACGAAGCCCTGTTCCACGAGGAAGCGCGCGAACTCGTCGTAGCGGCCCACATGCTCCACCATGCCGTGGACGATCTGAATGACGCCGCGCGGCGCGACACGGCGGCTGCCCCTCGTGCGCTCGGGCTCCCACACGAGGCCTTTGATGGTGGACGTTCCGTCATGAGACAAAAAGCCGATCGGCGCGACTGCGACCGTTGTATCCATACAAATCCCCTCCCCAGGAGTTTTCAACCATTATACCCAAGCGCGGCTCGCTCGGAGGGAAGCGTTACGCGAACGTCGACGCCGAGCCGGGCGCGTTCGGCAAGGCGGAAGGCTCAAGGAGGCTTGAGGAGGCGAGGGAAACGAGGGTGGAGCTTGGGAGCCGTCGCCTTGCTGGCACAGATTCACCGTTATGCACGATTTTTTCCTGATGCGAAAAATCTGACCTGGGGTTTTATGCGCACGCACTGAAATCATGCGCCGAAAATCGTGCGGTGAATCTGTGCCAAAAAAGAGGGGCGTGTGGGCAGGGAGGGCGGATGCGGAGAGCGCGCCGACCGCCGCGGCGGCGGCCGAGAGACTACCTCACCGCGCGGATATCGGCTTCAGCGACGGCGCCTTCGCGGAGAATGCGCGGGGGGTTTACGGTGCAGTCGAGGACGGTGGACGCCACGCCGCTCTTATCGTCGTCGGTGTCGTCGGGCACCACCACGCCGACGCGAGCGGCGAGGCGGGGGTCGAGCGCGTCGAAGGCCCCCGGCGCTTGCAGACCCGAGATGTTCGCGGACGTGGTGGCCAGCGGGCAGCCGACCGCCTCGATGAGCTCGAGGGCCGTATCGTTGTCGGGCATGCGCAGGCCGATGGAGCCCGCCGCCGAGCGGAAGGCCGCAGGCACGGCGTCGCCGGCTTCCACGATAAGCGTGAGGGGGCCCGGCCAGTACGCTCGTGCCAGACGTCGGGCCAGGTCGGGCACGTGCGCTCCGTAGCGATCGAGGTCGTCGACGCCGCCCACGAGCCAGGAGACGGGCTTGCCGCGGTCGCGCTCCTTCAGATCGTAGAGCGCCTCGGGGCTCGCCGCCGCCTCGACGGACACGCCCAGGCCGTACACCGTCTCGGTGGGAAAGATGACCGCCTCGCCGCGCTTGAGGGCGGCGACGGCTTCGCGCTTCGAGCTGGACAGTGGCGGCATGGGAGCTCCCTTCTTCGATGATCGGGAGGCATTGTAGCACGCGCACGGCCGCCGCGCCGCAATCGGCGGCATCCGTCAGATCAGCGCGTACTTCCTCTTGATGCGCTCGAGCTTTTTCCGCCAGGGAACGTAGAGCGCCGCGAGGAACACGACGGTGGCCACGCCATGCGTCGCGTCGAACGGCAGCGCGGCGCCGAACGCGACGAGCGCGGCCGGCCAGGAGAACGGCTGCACGAAGCCGATGACGTACCACCCGTTCAGCAGCAGGCCGTACAGCAGGGCCGACAGGAACCCGTAAGCGTACAGCACGGGCAGCCGGTCGAGCCAGCCACGGTCGGCCAGGACGCCGGCCAGGTAGCCTACGAGGCCCCAAGCGTACATCTGCCACGGCGTCCACGGCCCTTGGCCGAAGAAGAAGTTGGACACGAGCGCCGCGAGCGCGCCCACCAGAAAGCCGCTGCGGCGGCCGAACACGGCTCCCGCGAGGATGCAGATGGCCGACACCGGCTTGAAGTCGGGAACGGGAGCGAACAGCATGCGACCTGCCGCCGCAAGAGCCGCCAACACCACGGTCGGCATGATCTGGCGCAACGCCGGGCGCGAGGCCTCGAAGCTGGCGAAGAACACGCCCACCGCCGCGAAGGCCACGACCACGGTGAGCAGCGCGCCCTGCTCCACCTGGAAGTACGCGCACACGCCCAGCACGAGAGGCACGGCGGCGAGCGCCGGCACCTCGAGCAGCGCGAGGAGGCGCGCCGCCGCGCGGGAAGGCGGGCGCGTCACGAGCGTTCCTCGCGCCACAGCCGGGAGAACGCATCCTCGGTCGGGCGGTAGAACAGGTTGCCCGCGAAGAACGCGGCGGCCGGCTCGGTGCACACGGCCTCCCCGTCGAACAGCATGGTGGCGGCATCGGCGACGAGCGCGGCGAACGTCAGGTCGTGCGTGGCGAGGACGACGGTCGCCCCGGCCTGCGCGAGATCGCGCAGGGTGCGGGCGACCAGCAGCTTCGACGGCGCGTCGAGCCCCTTCGTCGGCTCGTCGAGCAGCAGCAGGTCGGGATCGGCCAGCAGCAGCTTCGCGAACGCGAGCAACTGCTGCTGGCCGCCCGACAGATCATAAGGATGGTTGGAGACGCGCGCGTCCAGACCGAAGCGCGCGAGAACGCCATCGATCGCAGCGTTGTCGTAGCCGCAGTTCGCCTGCCACTCGCGCAGCTCCTCGGCCACCGTATCGCACACGAAGAGGGTTTTCGGATCCTGCGGGAGCAGCGCCTGGCGCGCGGCCAGGCAGTTCTCAACGCGGCCGCGCTCCGGCTTGACGACCCCGGCGATGGCACGCAGCAGCGTGGACTTGCCGCAGCCGTTGCCGCCTACGACGGCGTGGATGCTGCCGGCGGTGACGCGCAGATCGCAGCCGCGCAGAACCCAGTCGGCATCGCGTGCGTAGCGCAGATGGATGTCGTGCAACGAGACGGCGTATGCGGCTTCATCATCCTGAGCGGAGGCGGGCGCCACCGGGACGGATTCGGAACGACGGAGGGCCGACACCCCGGCGCGCGGTTCGAAGCGGCGGATCAGCGTGCCCTCTCGCAGCTCCACCATGTCCGTCGCGTACTCGGCCATCGCCTCGGGGGCGTGGGTGGCCACGACGACGGTGATGCCCAGCTCGCGGTTCACGCGAAACAGAGTCTGCAGGAAGTTCTTCTCGGCCACGGGATCGAGCTGGGCGGTGGGCTCGTCAAGCAGCAGCAGGCGCGGCTGCATCGCCAGCGTGCCGGCCAACGTGGTCATCTGCTTCTGGCCGCCCGATAGCTCGGCGACGGAGCGGCGGAACCACGGCTCGATGCCGAAGAAGTGAGCGACCTCGGCCACGCGGCGGCGCATCTCGTCCTGCTCCACGCCGAGGTTCTCCAGCCCGAACGCCAGCTCGTGCCACACGCTGTCGCACACGATCTGGTTCTCGGGACTCTGCGCGACGTAACCCACCGTCGCGGCGGCCTCGCGCGCATCCAGCTTTTCCACGGATCGTCCGAACACCTGCAGCGAGCCCGCGCGCTCCCCTGCTGGCGCGATGGCCGGCTTGCAGCTACCGAGCAGCGTGGTCTTGCCGCTGCCCGTGGCGCCCACCAGAAGCTGGAACGCGCCCTCCTCCACCGCCCAATCGAGCGGGCCGATGCCGGCCGTCGACTCAGGGTAGCGAAACGAGAAACCGCGCGCCTCGATCGCCTTCACGCTCGCCATCGCAGATGCTCCTTCGCGGTGATTGCGAGCGGCAGGCACGCGAACAGCGCGTACGGCAGATAGTTCCACCAAGGCGCGAGCCCGCCGATCGTCGGATAGAAACGGAATTGCGCGCATGCCGCCCAGGCGGCGGCTGCGGCCAGCAACGCGAGCGCGCCGCCGAAGACGAGCGCCGCGGCGTCGAAGCGACGGAACCGGTAGCGCGCGTACGTGGTGCGCCGCGCGGCGGCCCCCCAGCCGCGCGCCTTCATGGCGCCGGCCGTCTCGAGCGAGTCTTCCATGCCCCAGCCCATGAGCACCGAAGTCCTCCGCAGGTAGCCGCGCATGACAGCGAGCTTCCCTGCGGGCTCCTCGGCAGGGCGCGCCGCCGTGCACGCGCGCTCCACGTCGGCGATGCCGTTGCCGCGCCGCAGGAACTGCGGCACGAGGCGCGCCGTCATCGACAGCATGAGGCCTATCGTGGGCGCGACGCCGCCGAACAGCGTCATGACCTTGTCGGACGTGAGCACCTGGGAGGCGTTCGAGAACAGCACGATCACGCTGATCAGCATGACGCCCATGCATGCGCCGTACACGAAGCTCTCCAGGTAGAACGCGCGCAGCCCGAGGCGGAACAGCTCGGTGGAGCCGGACGCCGAGAACAGCGGGTTCGCCAGCGCGACGACGGCGACGAGGGGCAGCTGCCAGAGAAGCGAGCGACCCGTCGCCCGCCAACCGCGCAGCACCGCGCTGTAGGAGAGTACGCTTGCAAGCGAGATGGCCAAGTAGACCGGCTGCATCGCCGTCATGCTGAGCGCGAACATGACGGCGAAGTAGCCGAACGCCACGACGGGATGGAACAGGTCGAACGCCGTGCGCTTCATACGAGGCGCGCCCCTAGGCGTGCACCGTTTGGAAGATCGAGATCACCACGAGCACGGCGAAGAAGATCGCCAATGCAGCCATGATCTTGGCCACTTTCGGATTGCTGAACACGGCGCCTCGCTTTCCTCGACCCGCACATCTACAGGTCGTTGCCCAAATCGCAGGTGTATATCCACGTAATGTTTTCTCCACCGCTTAGGATATACGAACCGCACCCGTATCCGGGCGACGATCCGTTGACGAAATACAGCCAGCCGCTGCCGGGACCGCAAGCGAATTCCGCAAGGCCGCCGATGGAGCTGACGTAGCCGCTCGACCCGCCCACCGACGCTCCGGTAGCGCAGAGGGCATCGTAGACGGATGCGCCCTGGTTGAGGGTGACCGTGCCGCCGCCCAAGGATGAGGGGTAGCCATTGGACGCGGCGCGGGAGCTGTCGATGTACACCGACACCGTGACGGTGCTGGGGGCCGATGGCGCCGGGGCCGGCTCGGGCGCAGGCGCCGGAGCCGGAGCAGCAGCGCCCTCCGACGCGGAAGGCGCGGTGCCCGATGGCGCCTCGCCGGCCGTCGAAGCGGCCGAGCCGTCGGCATCCGCCGCGCCCTCGCCGTCGACGGCGGCGCCCGCTTCCCCGTCCGCACCCTCCGAAGCCTCTTCGGCGGCATCCTTGCGATCGGCCTCGTCGCCCTGCGACGCGTCGTCTCCGTCAGAGGGCGCATCCGTGACGACGCTGGGCATCGGCACCGGATCGGACGGCACAGGGTCGCCGAGCCATCCGGTGGCGAAGCCCATGCTCGCCACGATGGCGCACAGGGCGATCGCGGACGCGGCGACGCCCACGGCAAGCAGCGCCTTGCGCGGTCGGCGACGCGCGGGCTCGGACGCCGCCGGTGCGGACGCCCCGCCCTCCGAAGCCCCCTCCTCGCCGCGAGGCGTGGAGGGGGCGATGCGATCGTCGGGCGATTCGGCCCGCTCACGCGGCTCGAGCGTTTCGACGCCCGAGCCGCCGGTCTTCTCGTTCGAATCTTCGCTCATGCTGCCGCGATCCTATCGGCGCAACGAGAGCTCATCGGAAGCGCGCATGCGCCGCGTGGCGGCGATGCCCGCCGCGAGCGCGCCGAGCGCGAGCGCGGCAGTGCCGGCCGCGAACGGCGCAGAGCCGTCCCCGGTCTTGGCGAGCGCCTTCTTGTCGGCCGCCGGAGCCCCTGCGGGCTTGACGTCGCTTTCTTCCTGCTTCTCGGCGGGCAGCGCAGCCTGGCCGAGCTTCGCCTGCGTGTAGACGTTGTACGCCGCCCCGGTGTTCTTGAGGCCCTGGTACGCAACAAGCGCCCGGAACCCCTGCTCGGTGGCGAGGTCGTTCGCAGCGCCGTTGTAAACGAATCCGGACAAGTCGGAAGTGGCCTGCGAGAGCAGCGCGCTCAACGGCGTCGCGCCGCTTTCGGTGACCATGGATGCCGCCGGATCCGCGCCCAAGGCGCACAGGGCGACCACGACGCAGGACGTAGAGCTGACGTTGATGGGACCATCGGCCGCGTCCCCGGATGCGCGGAAACCGCCGTCCTCGTGCTGCATTGCGCGCAGCGCCTCGAGACCCTTGTCGACCGCCGCTTTGACGGAGGCGTCCGAAACGCGAGAGGCAAGAGCGGTTATCACCATGGCCGTCGTATCAGGATCGTCCCCTTCGGCAGCGCCTTTCCAGG
>NZ_DBFEGU010000457.1:0-1162 GCF_048329335.1 Eggerthella sp.
CTCCAGCATGTCGCGCAGCACCGACTTCGGCTCCAGCTGGAAGTCGCGCGCCCACGGCACCTCCTGGCAGTAGCGCTCGAACGCCGCGTCCAGCAGCTCCTCCAACGGGCGCGGGTACGTGATCTCGGCGAGACGCTCCAGGCGCTCCTCGTACTCGACGCCGTCGGCCTTCATATCCTGCATGGCCTTGTCGCGCGCGGCGCGCTCCTGCGCGCGCAGCACCTGCCGCGGGTTCTCCAGCGTTGCCTCGGCCATGGAGATGACGTCGAGGGCGAACGAGTCGCTCTCCGGGTCCAAAAGCTCCAGCGCCGCCAGCAGAAACGGCGACAGCGGCTGGTCGAGCGCGAAGTCCTCCGGCAGGTCCACCGTGCATGCGTACTCGACGACGCCCCCTTCGCCCTCCACCTGCTCGATGACGTCGGCGCTGGTCAGCGTGTCGAATATCTCGTCCGTGCGCACGACGAGCGCCCGCTTCTCCTCGTCGGTCTGAGCCGAGTCGTCGATGAGCTTGCGCACGCGGCCGTACGCGTCGCCACCCTGCACGACCTCGGACAGCACCATGGAATGGGTGATCTTCATGCGCGGCTTCAACGTCTCGGGCACCGCCGCGATGAGGCGCTCGAAGGTCTGCTTGTTCCAGGTGACGAAGCCCTCGGGCGGCTGCTTCTTCTTGACCTTGCGGATCTTCTTCGGGTCGTCGCCCGCCTTCGCCATGAGCTTCGCGTTCTCGATGTCGTGCTCGGGTGCCTCGGCGATCACCATGCCCTCGGTGTCGAAGCCCGAGCGCCCCGCGCGGCCCACGATCTGATGGAACTCGCGAGCGCGCAGGCGGCGCATCTTGTAGCCGTCGAACTTCGTGAGCTGCGTGAGCACCACGGTGTGGATGGGCACGTTGATGCCCACGCCCAGCGTGTCGGTGCCGCAGATGACGGGCAGGAGGCCCTGCTGGGCCAGCTTCTCCACGAGCAGTCGGTAGCGCGGCAGCATGCCCGCGTGGTGCACGCCCACGCCGCTCGCCAGCAGGCGCTTGAGCGTCTTGCCGAACGCCGTGGTGAAGCGGGTCCCGCTCGACGCCTCCTTGATCCTCTCGCGCTGCTCCTTGCCGGCGATGCCGAAGTTGGCGAGCGACTGCGCCGTCGCCAGGGCGGCGTCCTGCGAGAAG
>NZ_DBFEGU010000458.1:0-6541 GCF_048329335.1 Eggerthella sp.
GTACGTGGATCCGCGTCTCATTGCCGACCTCGCGCCGAAGCTGGAGCAGGGCTCGGTGTGCGTGGTTGGAACGAACGGAAAGACCACGGTGACGAACCTGCTGGCCGACGCGCTTGAGCTGGCGGGCCAGCGCGTGGTGTGCAACCGGACCGGCGCGAACCTGGACTCGGGGGTGGCGACGTCGCTGCTGCACGCCGGCCCGTCGGATTGGGGCGTGTTCGAGTGCGACGAGCTGTGGCTGGCGAAGATCCTGCCGCAGCTGCAGGCCACCTACGTGGTGCTGCTCAACCTGTTCCGCGACCAGCTGGACCGCGTGGGCGAGATCGACCGCATCCAGGACAGCATCGTGGGCGCGCTGGAGAAGTCGCCGGACACGGTGCTGGTGTACAACGCCGACGACCCGCTGTGCGTCCGCATCGCCGAGCGCGCGGCGAACCCCTCCATCGCGTTCGGCGTGGACGAGGACCTGGGGCTGCCGCAGAATTCGGTGGCCGACGCGCAGATGTGCCAGCGCTGCTCGTCCATGTTGGAATACGACTATCGCCAGTACGGGCAACTGGGATCGTTCTCGTGTCCCACCTGCGGGTTCGCGCGTTCCGCCCTGGACTTCGCGGCAACGGGCGTGAAGCTGGGCCTGAACGGGTTGTCGTTCGACGTGCGTCGGGACGGCGAGGGGGCAGCCGCGGGTTCGATCGCCGCGCCGTACACCGGCGCGTACATGGTGTACAACTTGCTGGCAACCGCTGCCGCGGCCGGCCTCGCCGGTTGCCCGCTTCCCGCGTTGCAGAAGGCCATCGACGCCTTCGACCCGCAGAACGGGCGCCTGCAAACGTTTGACATCGCCGGTCGGCGCGTGCTGCTGAACCTCGCGAAGAACCCCACCGGCTTCAATCAGAACCTCAAGATCGTGGCGCAGGACGCGGGTGACAAGGTGGTAGCCTTCTTCGTGAACGACAAGGAGGGCGATGGCCGCGACGTGTCGTGGCTGTGGGATATCGACTTCGAGGAGCTGGCGGACGATCCGGCCAAGCTCACCGTGTTCGCGGGCGGCTTGCGCGCGAACGACATGCAGGTGCGCTTGAAGTATGCCGGCATCGAATCGCAGGTGGTTGCGGATGCCGAGGACCTGCTGGCGCGCATAGCCAGCCTGTCGGCCGAAGAAAACGCGTACCTGATCGCGAACTACACCGCATTGCCCCCGGTGCATGCGGTGCTGACCAGCCACGGCGCGGCGGGCGCCGCGGCCGAGGATTCCGCCAACCCGCATGGCACGGATGAGGGCTTCCCCCGCCCCCATGGCGCGGGCGATGGCTGTGGGGGCGACCGTTCCGTCTCCGCGCCAGGAGAGGGGGAGACTCCTGCGCCCGCCGCCTCCCTCACCATCGCGCACCTCTTCCCCGACCTGCTCAACCTGTACGGGGACGGTGGCAACGTGCGCATCCTCGAACAGCGCCTGCGCTGGCGCGGCATCCCCGTGGAGGTCAAGCGCGTCAACCACGGCCAGGCCATCGACCTCTCCGGCGTCGACCTCGTCATGCTGGGAGGCGGCCCCGACCGCGAGCAGCGCCTGGCGTCGGCCGAGCTCATGAACATGCGCGAGCAGCTGCATGCCTACGTGGAGGACGGCGGCGTCTTGCTGGCCATCTGCGGCGGCTACCAGATTCTCGGCCACGAGTGGCTGCTGGGCGACGAGGTGGTGCAGGGCCTGGGCATCGTCGACATGACCACCGAGCGTGCGGCGGGCGGCTCCGGCGACCGGCTCATCGACAACATCGTGCTGACCTCGCCGCTGGCGAAGCGCCCTGTCGTGGGTTACGAGAACCATGCGGGACGCACGCACCTCGGCGCGGGCGTCGAGCCCTTCGGCGCCGTGGCGTCTTCCACGGGGCACGGCAACAACGATGCCGACAAGCAGGACGGCGTGCGCTACAAGAACGTGGTGGGCACGTATCTGCATGGCCCGCTGCTGGCGAAGAACCCCGAGGTTGCGGACGATTTGCTCGCACGCGCTCTCCAACGTTTCGCATCGCGAACGGGCCAGCCGGCCATCGAGTTGGCGCCGCTCGACGACGCCGTCGAGCAAGATGCGAACGACGCCATGGTCAAGAAGCTGGGAGTGCACAGGTAGCGGGAAGCTCGCCGGTGCGGCGTCAACCTGGTGCTCGCTCGGGATGACACCGCTTCCGCTGCGCTGCCCTGTGGGCTTTTCCTAGTAAACCGATGGAGGCGGTTGCGCGGGTAGAGCGCTGCCGCGAAAATGGCGCAATGGACAACAAACGCAGCCCTCAACGGCGCCCTGCGAGCACCGAGCGTTTTTCCCGCTCCTCGTACGGCCGCTCCCGTCAGACTGAACCGGGTCGTCGCCCCAGCGTTCAAGGCGAATCCGCTCCCACGCCGCGCCGCGTGTCGCGAGCCGATTACGAGCGCACGCGCGCACGCTCTCGTCGCCGCACGCTGGTTATCGCGCTTGCCGTTGTGGGCGTGCTGGTGCTGGGCGGGGCGGGGGCTGCGTTCGCGTACTACAACGTACTCTCGGGAAACCTTCACGACGGCGTCAGCGCCGAGCTGCGCAATGCGCTCGTGGAAACCGATTTGGCGAACGAGCCGTTCTATATCCTGCTCATGGGAACCGACGGGTCGAACGACCGCGAAGCGTCGGCGGAATTCGCCGGCGATCAGTTCCGCAGCGACAGCATCATCCTCGCGCGCATCGACCCGGTGGACAAGAAGGCGACGCTCGTCTCCATCCACCGCGATACCCTGGTAGACATGGGGGAATACGGGCAGAACAAGCTGAACGCTGCACATGCCATCGGCGGAGCCGCTCTCACGGTGAAAACCGTATCGAAGTTGGCGGGTGTGCCCATTTCCCATTATGCCGAGATCAACTTCGACGGCTTCAAAGACATTGTCGATGCGCTGGGCGGCGTCGAAGTGGATGTTCCGATGGAGATCGACGACGAGGATGCCGGCGGCCATCTGGATGCCGGGCTGCAGACGCTGAGCGGCGATCAGGCGCTCATCCTGTGTCGTTCGCGCCATGCCTACGACGAGTACGGCGACGGCGACTCCTACCGTGCAGCGAACCAGCGTCTCGTCCTGTCCGCCATCGCGAAGAAAATCCTGTCGGCCGACGTGGCCACGATGGCATCCACCGTCCAGGCGCTTTCCCAATACGTGACTACGGATCTCGAGATTTCCGACATCATCGGCCTCGCGCAGACGATGCAGGGCCTCGACCCGGCCACCGACATCTATTCGGCCATGGAGCCGACTACGTCCAAGTACATCAACGACGTCTGGTACGAAATCAACAACGTCGACGAATGGAAGAAAATGATGACTCGCGTTAACCAGGGCCTTCCGCCCACCGACGAGGACATCGTCGACGAGATGTCGAACACCGTGCTGGCAACCACCGGCAGCGGCCAGACGCATTCCAGCACGAACGAGGACGGCACGCAGAAAAAAGCGAAGCGCACGGGCAGCGTGGTGGTGCGCAACGGCAACGGCATCACCGGCGCAGGCACCGAGGCGTCCGAGCGCATCGAGGAACTGGGCTATTCGGTGGAGTCGGGCAATGCCGACAGCTTCGACTACCCTAAGACGCTGGTGATTTACGACGATGAGGCGAAGGCATCGCGCGCGCAGGAGATCGCGGATGCTCTTGGCGTTGGAAAAGCCATGAAAAACGACGGATCGTATCTGTTCGAGAGCGATTTCCTCGTGGTGTTGGGAAGCGACTGGAAGTAGCCGTCCTCTGTCATCCTGAGCGGAGACGCGCAGCGCCGGAGTCGAAGGATCCCGTGCGGCGTCAGCCTCTACAGCCCCAGCCCCCAATCGCCCAGCAGCAACCCCTTCGCCAACCCCAGCACCAGAATATGCGCGGGGTAGTATGCGTAGAACAGCCACTTCATCGGGCGGCCGCGCGAGCCGTTGTAGGCGAGCAGCAGCGGGATGGTGGCCGTGCAACCCAGCAGCGGATACAGCGCGAACGGCAGCAGCGCTGGATCGAACGCTGCCATGTAGTCGGAGAGCGCCGGCAGGCCGTTGCCCAGGATGGGCACGAGCAGGGGCAACACGATGCGTTGGCGCCGGTCGGGGATCGCGCGCATCATGAGGATCATGAGCGGCCCGATGATCCCCCAGTCGCACAGCGCGCTGGCCGTCACCAGCGCTGCGGCAGCAAGCCAGAATCCGCCGCGGCTTTCCATAGTGTCGTACAAGTACAGAATTCCCAGGCCGATGAGCAGGGTGAACAGCACGTTGAGGTTGTGCGCCAGAAACAGGCCGTACGGCACCTGCGAGACGAGCGCGAACGCCAGCAACCGACCGGCGTACCGCTTGATGTTCGAGGTATGATGGTAGCCTTCCACCAGCAGAAACGCCATGATGGGGAAGGTGAGCCCGCCGAATCCGAACAGCAGGAGCAACGCCTCGGCGGGCAGGTAGGGATAGAAAATGTAGCAGGCGTGGTTGAACGTCATGCCGACGATGGCCACGACTTTGAGCGTGAACGAGGAAACGCCCCGCATCGGGGAAGCTGCTGATATGCTCGATGTGACGCTCATGGCGTTCCAGTATACTGCCTGCATACGATGTATTCGATGGCAAAGGGCGATGAGGCTGCGTGACGCGCGCGAATTCCACGATGGGGCTTGAGGACGGCGGTTGCGCGCGCAACCATCGCGCCGCCGTGTTCGTGGCGGCGTTGGTGGCAACGGCGTGCTGCTTCTCGCTGGTCCCCGGCGACACCCTCGCCGGGTCGCTCGCGCAGGGCGCGGCGCTAGCTGCGGTCGCGCTTGCGGCTGTGGCGGCATCGCGGCCGCGGGCTTTGCGCGCGCCGCGCCTTTGCGACGGGCGCGGTTTGCTCGCGTGGGCCTTGTACGTGCTGGCCGTGGGTTTGGCTGTGGGCCTCGCGTCGCTGGTCGTGCAACCGCAAGGGGCCGCTTTGGACGCCTCCCCGTTGCACGTGATGCAAGTGGTCGCGCTTTGCCTCCTGACCGCTGTGTTCGAGGAGGGCGTCTTCCGGGTGCTGGCGCTCGATGCGTTCGCTCCGGCGTTGGGAGGAGGCCGACGCGGCATGCTGCGAGCGGCCCTCGTGTCGGCCGTGCTGTTCGGCGCGCTGCACGTGTCGCTGGGCGAGGCTGCCTCGGCCGTTCAGGCCGCCGATTTCGTCGCGGTTGCGCAAACGGCGTGCAAACCCGTGCAAGCCGCTTTGTTCGGCCTGTTCATGGCAGCGATGTACTTCGGAACGCGCAACTTGTGGACGCTCGTCGCCGTGCACGCCGCGTTCAACTTCCTGTACGCGGGCCCGCAGCTGCTGGCGGGAAACCTGCAGCAAACCTACGTTACCGGCGACCCGATCGACTTCGTTCTGCTTGCTGTCTCGACGGCGCTTCTGGTTCCCGCGGCTTGGTCGGCGCTGCGACGCTTTCAGAAAAATTCAAAGAACGTGTAATTTCTCCTTGTCACGATCCATGAACTCAGGTATCATGTTCAATCGCTTCGATAAGAAGCCTTTGTTGTGCGGGCGTGGCGGAATTGGCAGACGCGTACGGTTCAGGTCCGTATGGGGGCAACCCCATGGAGGTTCAAGTCCTCTCGCCCGCACCATCTGAAACACCAGGTCAGAAGCCAAAAACATCGGCTTCTGACCTTTTTTTTGACCAGGTGGTATACCAAGTGGTATACCGAAATACGCTTATACGGGCATCAGCCGTACAGGAACTCGCTGCGCACCCACCCTTCCGCTCTGTACAAAACGCGGCACCATTCCCCGTCGCGCTCGAGCACGTCGCATTCTGCGCCGCGGGGCAGGACGTGGATCACGTTGCCGTTCTGCTCGTCGCGCATGTTCAGGCCGTGCGCCGCCGATACGACGGCTCGGTCGTGACCGATCTCCTCGGACTGCTCGCCATCGTCGGAACCGTCCCAGGCTTGCGGAGAGTCGTTCTCGGCTGCCGTTTCGGCCTTGTCGGCATGCGTCTGCGATTCGGTCGCATGCGAGGCGTACAGCGTCTCCAGCTCGGCCAATTTCGCATCCTTGCCGTACTCCACGCCCATCTCGTCCAGGATCCGCTTGATCTCGTCTTTGGTCATGCCAGCTCCTTACAGTCTAACCAGCCGGGCGCGGAACGCCGACACCATGCCGCCGTTGCCAGCGTAGTCGTCCCCGCATCCGCTCGTGTCGTCGAGGTCGATCATGTCGGCCAGGAAGCCCTCTCCGACGTTAGCCACCGAGTACTCGATGCCGAGCCACCCGGTCGCGTCGGGATCCTGCGTCTCGTAATAGCAGCGCACCGCCGTGATCGGTGAGCCGTCGCCGGCACAGCCGTCCTCCAGGTCGTTGATGTCGTACTTGTTGACGCGCGGCAGCCAGCCTTGACGCTGCGTGCGCACTTGGTACCACCCCGGCATATCGATGGCGAGATACAGGATCGGCGATCCGTCGCCCGCGTAATCGTCTCCGGAACCGCCCGTGTCGGTGTGGTCGACCATCTCCGGCAGCACCCCGTTGGCGGTGCGGACGCGGTAGCGC
>NZ_DBFEGU010000459.1:0-1023 GCF_048329335.1 Eggerthella sp.
CGACGCGCTGACGCCCAGGAAGGCGCACGTCTCCTTGACGGTCAGGAACCTCGGCAGAGCCGCCAGGTCCTCGATGACTGAGCTCATTGCCCCTCCTCGGCGTCCATGACGGCGGACAGCGGGAGCTCCGCGTAGAGGCAGAGCTGGACGATCTCGAGCCCGTCGAGCGCGGGCGCGGCGCGCGACGCCGTGGAGAGCCCGAGCAGCCTCAGGACCTTGGGCAGCGGTATCCCCGTGCCGCGGACGATGTCGAACGCCGTGTCGCCGGTTTCCCCGAGCGCCGCGGCGAGCGCGTCCATGTGTATGCCGTCTTGTCTGTTCATGTCGGAAGCCTTCCCGTTCCGTGTTCCGATACCGAAAGTACCGGGGCCGTATCGACCCCCGACGGGAACAGTATATGAACGGGGGGACCCGATGCGGTGCGATACTTGCCCGCACGGGGTAGAAAGGCCCCGCGCGTTTCGGCATGGAAGGAAAGTGATGCGTTCGATGAGGTCGAGGGTTCCGGAGAAGTCCGAGCTGGCGGCGCAGCTCAAGCGCTACCGCTACGATGCGGGGCTGAAGGGCGATGAGGCGGGAGCGGTCATCGGCAAGAAGGCCACGACGGTGTACAAGTACGAGGCGGGGACCCTGTGGGTGTCGCCGGCCGACCTGCGCTCGCTGCTCAACGAGTACGGCGTGAACATGGTCACGGCCTTCACCGAGATCGGCGACCCGAGGGCGGGCGGCAGGAAGAAGGACGAGTCGGCCCTGCGCTGGCGCAAGATGCGCGCCTACTACGACATGATGGGCCCGGCAAAGCAGAGGACCCTGCTCGACGTCGCGAGAGCGATGGCCGAGGACTTCTGAGCCGAACGCATGCGCACTTGGGCACGCGCGCAGATGGGCGACTGTGCAGATGCGGAGATCAGGACTTGCGCGGGAGCGCGCGTGCGCACGACGGCGCCTCCCGCTGCTCGGCCTCCTCGATCGACGCAACCTTCATGGAGTGCACGTCGGTGTCGATCCAGTGCTCCCCGGTCT
>NZ_DBFEGU010000460.1:0-7962 GCF_048329335.1 Eggerthella sp.
ACATTTGTTCGCTTGTCGCATGGCATTACGACAAGTGTTTCACGTGAAACACTTGTTCGCGCAAACCGCGGACAGTCGCGAAGCCCGCAAGCGGCAGACGGGGACGCATCGGCACCAGACAGGCGAGAGGTTCGCGCGCAGCGGGCGGCGCGAGGTTCGCGGGCGGCGGACAGGCGCGAAGGTGGGAAATCGCTCCAATCGCATGCGAGAATGCGAAAAGCGCCCGAGAGACGAACCCTCGGGCGCTTCCGACAGAGAAATGTGGGGTAATGGCCTAGTAGGCGGTGAAAGACGACTTCGGAGCCAGGCAGATGGGACAGGCGGTGAAGTTTTCGCCCTTGTGGATGTAGCCGCAGATGGGGCACAGGTAGTACTTGCCGTCGAACGGGGTGTCGATGGTGGTGTACGCATCCATATACAGCTTCGCATGATACGCCTCGGCAAGCTTGGCGCGCGTGAACACCTGCACGGCCTTGTTGTTGCCCTCTTCCTGGGCCTTCTTGATGAAGGAGGGATACATGTCCGAGGTCTCGTAGATCTCGCCGTTGGCGCCGGAGATCAGGTTGATGTCGCTCTCGTGCTCCTCGACCGCGGGCGGCTCGGGCTTCTCGGTTGCGGGGTCGATCTCCTTGGCCAGGTCGTACTCGAGGCCGATGTGGATTTTCTCGGCGTCCGCGGTGCACTGGAACAGGCGGGCCAGCACGTCGAAGCCCTCGTTCTTGGCGACCTTCGAGAACGCCTCGTACTTGGTGGTGGCGCCCGTCTCGCCCGCGATGGCCGTCATAAGGTTTTCGTAGGTGGTGCCGACGGTGGTCTTGCTGTCGTAGATGATGTTGAAATTGCTCGCCGTCGAGGCATCGGGCATGGATGTGGGTTCCAGCACCTCGGCCATATACTCGCTGTTCGTCCCGCTGCCGGTTCCGGTGCCGTCGGCGGACGGATCGGTCGTGGTTTCGGCCTTCGGCTCGCTCGGGGCGGCGCAGGCGCCCAGCAGGCCCATCGCGGAAATGGACACGGCGCTGACGGCGGCGCCCTTCAACAGGTTCCTTCTAGAAATATCGGACATGGTTCCTCCCTCGTCTTCCCGATGGGCTCCTCTCCAGCCCATCTGATATCGATACTATATATCAATTAATATAAATAATCAATAATGAAATAGTACGGGAATGCTTGGGATTTGCGCGCTGATTCTCGTTCTCGGGCGCGCTCCCACACGCTTTGTCCACAACTCCGTCACAAGCGCAAACACGATGGTCAGCCTCGTCACCGTTTGCTAGAATGGAGCGAATTACGCTGAAAGAAGGTTGTATGCTATCCGGTGATGTAGAAAAACTGTATCCTTCCGCGAAAGCCCTCGTGAAGGACTGCGTTGCCAGCCGTATCCATGCCAAGGATGCGAGCCTGTACGACTTCTCGGAGGAAGCGCGCGCGTGCTCCGAGCAATACATGGGATGGACGGACCTTGCGAGCAATTCGCCGTACTCCCTGCGCGACATCCAGAATTTCGCCGACTCGATCATCGCCCAAGGGCTGAAGACGGTCGTGCTCATCGGCCAGGGCGGTTCCACGCAGGCGCCCATGACCATCACGAAATACAACAAGCCCGATTCGTCGAAGATCACGTTCAAGACGCTGGACTCCGACTCGCCCGTGCGCGTGCGCGCCATTTTGGCCGAAGCGAAGCCCGAGACCACGCTGTTCGTGATCTCGTCGAAGAGCGGCGGCACCATCGAGCCGCGCCTGGCCCTGCGTGCCGTGCGCGACGCCGTGGCCGACCGCATCAGCGAAGAGGAGCTGGTGCAGCACCTCGTGGCCATCACCGACCCCGGCTCCATGCTTGAGCGCCAGGCGCGCGAAGAAGGGTGGGCCGCGGTGTTCTCCGGCCAGCCCACCGTGGGCGGGCGCTTCTCCGCGCTGTCCGTGTTCGGCCTGCTGCCGGCGGCGCTCGTGGGCATCGACCTGGAAGAGTTCATGGCGCACGCCATCGACGCCGAGCGCCAGTGCAGCGAGGACGCCATCGACAACCCGGCCATCGGCCTGGCATCGTTTTTGTACGACAACTACCTGCAGGGACGCAACAAGTTCACGTTCCTCACGCAGAAGCGCGGCCGCGTTCTGGGTCTGTGGATCGAGCAGCTGGTGGCCGAGAGCCTGGGCAAGGACGGCCAGGGCATTCTGCCCAACATCGAGGTGGACTCCCTGCTGCTCAAGAAAGACCCGGGCGATCGCAGCGCCATCGTGTACCTCACGCGCAACGACCTGTGGGACGAGCGCCGCAACTTCGAGATGAGCCTGTCCTACATCGACCCGGCCATCCCGCGCGCCAACTACAAGATCGACTCCGTCGAAGAGCTGGCCGAGCACTTCGTGATGTGGGAATACGCCATCGCGATGTGCGGCTACCTCATGAAGATCTGCCCCTTCGACCAGCCCGACGTGGCGTCGGCGAAGGCCGTGGTGCTCGACATCCTCAAGGAGGGCCAGCCCGAGCCCGACTTCGTGCAGGATTTCATCGACGAGGTGCACATGGGCGAGGTGGAAGTGCGCCTGTCTCCGTGCTTCAAAGATTGCACCGATGTCCGCAGCGCGCTGCGTGCGCTGCTGGGCAGCATTCAACCGGGCGATTTCTTCGCGCTCAACGCGTTCTTGCCGTTCACGGGCGAGGGTCGACGCGAGGCGCTGGAAACCATCCGTCACGGCGTGGCTGAGAAGCGCGGCGTGGTATCCTGCCTGGAAGTGGGTCCGCGCTACCTGCACTCCACCGGCCAGCTGCACAAGGGCGGCCCGAACTGCGGCGTGTTCCTCATCCTGTCGGCCGACGAGCTAAAGGACATCCCGCTGAAGCAGGAGGCTGAAAGCCTGGGCTCGCTGGCCAAGGCGCAGGCGTCGGGCGACCTCGTTACGCTGGCCGAGCGCGGGCGGCGCGTGGTGCACCTGCACCTGCCCGACAACTCGGGCGTTACGCTGCGCCAGCTGGCTGAAGTGATTTCCGACATCCTGGAAACCATGACGGTGCCGACGGCTTAGCGGGCGGCCGCGCGACACGATAGCGTTACACCCCGAGGGCGGCCGTCGAGCCGCCCTCGTAGATTGAAGGCCACAGCACAACGCGGAGGCGATCATATGAAGGAAGCGCTGGACATTCAAGTCAAAGGCATCGTGCAGGGCGTGGGCTTTCGCCCCTTCGTCTACCGTTTGGCGAAGAAATACCTGATCGACGGATGGGTGCTGAACGCCACCGACGGCGTGTTCATCCATGCCGAGGGCGAGACGAAGCTGCTCGACGAGTTCGTCATCGAGCTGTCCGAGAACCCACCGGCCGCCTCGCGCGTGGAGGAAGTGACGCTGAAGGAAGTGCCGCTGGAGGACTTCGACTCGTTCGAGATCCGCTTCTCCGACGCAGGCGCCGTGGAGAAGACCACGCTCGTGTCGCCCGACCTGGCCACCTGCGACGATTGTGCCCGCGAGCTGTTCAACCCGAACGACCGCCGCTACCGCTACCCGTTCATCAACTGCACGAACTGCGGCCCGCGCTTCACTATCATCGAGAAGCTGCCCTACGATCGCAAGAGCACGTCGATGAAGGACTTCCCCATGTGCGAGCGCTGCGCCCGCGAGTACGGCGACCCGTTGGACCGCCGCTTCCACGCGCAGCCCGACGCGTGCTTCGAATGCGGCCCCCATATCAGCTGGCGCGAACACGAGGGCATGCCCGGAGCGCTCGCCGGCGTTCATGCCCCCGGCGTTTCCGCCGACGTGCCGGCCGCCCCTGACGTCCCCGCTGGCGCTTCCGCCTCCCATGCGGCGCAAACAAATGTTTCACGTGAAACATTGTGCGCTTCCGATGCCATTGACGCGCCCCTGGGACCCATCGCCTGGGGAACCACGCGCGAGGAGAGCGATGCCATACTTGCGCGCGCCGTGGAACTGCTGCTGGCGGGCAAGATCCTGGCCGTGAAGGGCCTGGGCGGTTTCCATCTGGTGTGTGACGCGTCGAACCCCGAAGCGGTGGCGTTGCTGCGCGCGCGCAAGCGCCGCGAGGGCAAGGCGTTCGCCGTCATGATGGCCGATATGGAAGCCGTGCGTGCCTATTGCGAAGCGGGCGAAGCGGAGGAGGGCATCCTCACGGCCACGCAGCGCCCCATCGTGCTGCTGCGCAAGCGCCCCGATGCTGTTTTTGCTCCCGGCTTGGCCGACGCCCTCCCCGAACTCGGCGTCATGCTGCCCTACACGCCCCTCCAGCATCTGCTGCTGCACGACTTCGCGAAAGCGAGCGGTTGTGCCGAGCGCAGCTCCCAGCGCGAAGCCGAAGGATCCCGCGCAGCGACGGCCGTCCCTATGCTGGTGATGACCTCGGGCAACATCCACGACGAGCCCATCGTCATCGACGACGAGGATGCCTACGAGAAGCTGTTCGCCGTGGCCGACGCGTTCCTGGGCCACGACCGCGCCATCCGCGCCCGCTACGACGACTCGGTGGTGCGCGTTATCGAAGCGGGCAGCGCCGGCGAAGCCGTCCAATTCATCCGCCGCGCCCGAGGCTACGCGCCGCTCCCGTTGGCGATGCCCGCGAAGGCGCGCGAAGGAGAAGATGTTTCACGTGAAACATCCGTTCGCGAACAGGGTTGCTCCATCTTCGCCACCGGGCCCGAGCAGAAGAACACGTTTGCGCTCACGCGCGACGCCGAGGCGTTCGTGTCGCAGCACATCGGCGACCTCGAGAACGCCGAAACCTACGACGCGTGGCTCCAGGCGAAGGACCGCTACGAAACGCTGTTCGAGATCGAACCCGACCGCATCGCGTGCGACCTGCATCCCGAGTACCTCACGTCGAAGTGGGCCCACGAGCAGAGCCTCCCCGTCACCGAGGTGCAGCACCATCATGCGCACGTCGTGTCGGTGATGGCCGAGCACGGCCTGGCCGGCCCCGTGTGCGGCATCGCGTTCGACGGCACGGGCTACGGCATGGACGGCGCCATCTGGGGCGGGGAAGTGCTGCTCACCAACCTGACTGCGTTCGAGCGTTTCGCGAACTTCGCCTACGTGCCCATGCCGGGCGGCGCGGCGGCCGTAAAGCATCCGCTGCGCATGGCCTACGGCGTGCTGTGGGCGTTCGACCTGCTCGACCATCCGGGGGCTGCGGCTGCGCTCGAGGCTCTGGGCGAGCAGGCGGCCGTGTGCGATCAGATGATCGACCGCGGCATCAACACGCCCATGACCTCGTCCGTCGGCCGGCTGTTCGACGCGGCCAGCGCGCTGTTGGGCATCTGCGCCGAGCCTGCGTACGAAGGCGAGCCCGCCATCCTGCTGGAAGCCGCAATCGGGCGAACAGATGTTTCACGTGAAACATCTGCCGCCGACGCAACCGATGCGACCCCTGCTGACACCAACCGGGATCCTTCGACTCCGGCGCTTCGCGCCTCCGCTCAGAATGACGATGCCGGGCTTAGCGCCTCCGCTCGGGAAGCCGCGTCCCGTTACGCCATCGCGGTGGTGAAGAACACCGCCACTGCCGCCAGCACGGCGCAGGACACCTCGGTCGTGCTGTTCGATGCCGCGCCAGCGTTCGCCGCGCTGCTCGACGACCTCGCGGCCGACGTGCCTGTCGGCATCATCGCGCGCTGCTTCCACGACGCGTTCGTGCAAGCCATCGTCACGGCGGCCGAGCTCGTGCGCAGCTTGTACGGCATAACCACGCTTGCCCTGTCCGGCGGCGTGTTCATGAACCGCTACCTGCTGGAGCACGCTCTGGCGGCGCTCGAGCAGGCGGGTTTCACGGTGGCCGTCAACCGCGATCTGCCGCCCAACGACGGCTGCATCTCCTTCGGCCAGGCTGTGGTAGCATGGGCTTCGAGCAAAGAAGAAGGAGAACAGCCATGTGCTTAGCCATACCTGCAAAAGTGACTGAAATGAAGGACAACCGTCTGGCTACGGTGGACATCCTCGGCGTCACGCGCGACATATCCCTCGACCTCACGCCGCAGGCGAACGTCGGCGACTTCGTGCTGGTGCACGCCGGGTTCGCCATCGAGGTGGTGGATCCTGACTACGCGCAGGAAACCATCGACCTCATCAAGCAGTTCCCCGAGCTGGCGGGCGACGACATCCCCGCAGCCGACGAGGTAGCGCGATGACCTCCTCGACCGGAACGGATGTTTCACGTGAAACATCCGTCGAGCCGAAGGATAGGCCCGAGCACCTCGCGCGCGCGGTCGACGCGGCCACGATGGAATCCGAGCTGGCAGCCTTCAAAGACCCTAAACTCGCGCGCGGTCTCATCGAGTCCATCGCGAAGCTGTCGCCCGCAGGCGGCGCCACGCTCATGGAAGTGTGCGGCACCCATACGGTGGCCATCGCGCGCAACGGCATCCGCAACCTCATGCCGGAAGGCACGCGCCTGGCGTCCGGTCCGGGCTGTCCCGTGTGCGTGACCTCGAACAGGGATATCGACACGGTCATCGCCCTCGCCCGCGTGCCGGGCATCACCATCGCCACGTTCGGCGACATGACGCGCGTACCGGGCTCCACGTCAAGCCTGCTCGCCGAGCAGGCGGCGGGCCGCAGCGTGCAGATCGTGTACTCGCCGCTGGACGCGCTCACTCTGGCCCAGCAGAACCCCGATCGCGAGATCGTGTTCGTGGGCGTGGGCTTCGAAACCACCACGCCGCTGGTGGCCATGGCCATCAAGCGCGCGGCCGCGGCCGGCCTCAAGAACTTCAGCGTGTTCGGCGCTCACAAGAACATGCCCGGCGCGCTGGAGGCCATCATCAACGACCCGCAGCTCAAGGTGGATGCGCTCATCCTGCCCGGCCATGTCAGCACCATCATCGGCGCCGAGCCGTATCGGTTCTTGGCCGAGAAGTACGGCATACCCGGCGTCATCACCGGGTTCGAGCCGGTTGACGTGCTGCAGGGCATCGCCATGATCATGCGCCAACTGCACGAAGGCCGTGCGGACATCGAGATCGCCTACGCGCGCGGCGTCATGCCCGAAGGCAACCCCGTGGCGCTGGCCGCCATCGACGAGGTGTTCGAGACGTGCACCGCCCTCTGGCGCGGCCTGGGCGAGATTCCCGGTTCCGGCTACCGCATCCGCGAGGAGTTCGCGCAGTTCGACGCCGTGCGCCGTTTCCAGCCCGACGTCGAGCCCACGCAGGATCCGAAGGGCTGCCGCTGCGGCGACGTGCTTCGCGGCATCATGGCGCCCAACGAGTGTCCCTTGTTCCGCAAGGTATGCACGCCCGAGAACCCCGTGGGTCCTTGCATGGTGTCAAGCGAGGGCAGCTGCGCCGCGTACCACCGGTACTACTAAAGAGAAAACAGGCGCTGCAGCATCCGAAGGACCCCTCGTCGAGGGGTCCTTCGGACTATCTTCGAATGTTTCACGTGAAACATTCGTTCGATAGACTCGGATACGTCAATCCAGCGGCAAGACGACGCGGGAAATTTCCCAAAAGATATTCTTTTCAGTTGATTGTGCAGTCCCTATGCTCAGCGGCGCGCTCATGTTCGGTGCTGTGCGTGCATGAGTTACCCTTTTGTTTCCATCGCTATACAGAACGAGAGAATTAATTGCGGATAATATCCAATATTGGGTCAAAAACTGCATAAAGGAGAAAACGCCGTCGTTCAACATTTTTGTGCATTTGAACAATTTACTTATTCGTTTTGCTCAAATGTCTATGTAATTTCATGTTGCAGTTGAACAAAAAAGATGGTATAACTGGCTCATCGGCAAATCTGGAAGGACTTGCCACGACGGGGTCTAAGCCGTGGCGCTCTCTCCAGCGAAGCTGCAGTTTGTAGTTGTGCCATCCAAATAGGCGGCGCCGGAAGCGCTGCCGGAGAAAGGAGACTGTCATGGCGAAGATAGTCAATTCTTGGAACGACTGGGATCCGCTGAAGCGCGTGATCGTCGGCCTGTGCGACAACTCGGTCATCCCGCCCGAGGAGCCCGCGACC
>NZ_DBFEGU010000461.1:0-5407 GCF_048329335.1 Eggerthella sp.
GGCCATGGAATGGGTGCACAGCCGCGCCGAACGCGCAGATCGCCCGTTCGGGTTGGAGAACGTGCGCACGGCTGCCGTCATGACCCTGGGCGGCCCGAAAGGAGCCATCACGCTGGCCGTGGCGTTCACCATATCCTACGCGGTGCCGCAGCGCGACCTCATGATATTCATGGCCTGCGGCGTGATCGTAGTAACCCTGCTTCTGGCCACGTTCGTCGTGCCCCTGCTGGCGCCGAAGAAGCCGCCCACCGACGAGGACCTGCGCTGCGACGAGACCGAGGTGAGCATCGAGATACTGCGCACCGTCATCGAGGATTTGGCCGCGCGCCAGACCGCCGAGAACCGTGCGGCCACGCAGATGGTGATCCGCTCCTACAACGACCGCATCGCGCGCATCAAAAGCCGCAACGACATCGAGGACGAGCCGAACACGGCCCTGCGCCTGCAGGCGGTGCGCTGGGAGCAGGAGCTCACGCTCAAGCTCATCGACGACGAGGAGATCTACCCCATCATCGGCTACCAGTACCTCAGCCGCCTCGCCCGCATCGAGAATATGCTGAAGCATCATCGAGGCCGCTGGTCGGCTCAGAACTTCATGCTGCGCCTGCGAGCCATAGCGCGCTCGGGATGGCACCGCATCGTCGCCGGACTGCCCGGCATCAACGTCACGGAACGCGTGCAGGCCATCCGCGATCTGCAGATGCAATGCGCCGAGCACGTGGTGGAGCGCCTGCAGCAGAAGCTGGCCTCCCCCGAATCGGACGAACCGGCCGAGGACGTCAGCACGCTCTTGCTGGAATACCAGCGTTCCATCACGGCCTTGCGCAATGCCAACCCGTCCATCACCGCCCTCACGAACACGGCAAGCAAGGCCCAAGACATCGAACGCTACGGCTTGCGCCTCGAGCTCGAGCAGATCCAAGCGCGCTACGAAGACGGCGACCTGTGCCGATCCTCGTACAAGCGCCTGCGCGAGAACGTCGCCCTGATGCAGGTCGACCTGGAGGACAACGTATAGGATGCGGCCTCCGTCCGTCGTCCCGAGCGAGAGACGGCAGACTACAGATCCTGCACGTTCATCTTGTTGAGCTGCCGCGACATCTCCATCTTGCGGCGCTGGCGCACATACACCAGCGTGAAGACGACCGCAGGAAGGCAGTACAGGGCAAGGGCGAGAACGGAGGCGAAAAAGGCTCCCGCAGAGAACATGACGCGAAACGCCTCGATGAAGTTCGGGGCGGAGAAGCCGATGGCGGCCACGAGGGACGCTATCGGCAGCACCAAGCCCGCAATCGCGTTTCTCGCCCTCGAGGCCGCGAACTGAAGCGCCACCAATCCGGCGAACAGCGCGACAGCGGCGAGCAGCATGACGAAGGCAGCAGGTCCGAAAAGCATGTCATCCTCCTTCAAAGTGGCGAACCTTGCGATATTCGGATATGAGCACTTTGGCGGCGTCGAAGTCGATGCGCTCGTTCACTGCGAGCCGCTTGATCAGGGCGATGTACGGATCGGTCTCGCGATCCTCCCCTATCCTGATCTTCTGGATGAGCCGGTCGAGCCGCAGTCGGACCGTTGGATAGGTGACTCCGTACTGACGCGCGACCTCTTTCAAGGAACCGGACGCAAGTAAGAACCGCTTGACGAACGCGACATCCTCGTCGTCGAGATCGACCATCCATTCGGGAACCACTTCAATGCTCAACGTGCACACCTCCTTTAGTTTTATTAAAGATACTCTTTAATAAAACTAAAGTCAAGTAATGAGAGCTATCGCCATCCGCTAATCGAATCACCCCATATCTTCAGTGTGCTCGACACGGAAAACGGATGTTTCGATCATTGTTTGAGGTATCAATTGTGACCATACCCTAAACGTCCGTTGTTAAACCATTGGCGGCACAGGTTCGTTCTGGGCTTCATGCGCCGCGAGCCACGCGGAGACCGAGAGAATCCGACAAGATCGAGCGACAGTTCTCCGAAAAACACGTCTATCGAAACAAGCGCTGCCGCCAAGAAAGGCCGAATGGGCCGACACCGGAAGATTCCGATGCCAGCCCATTCGCGTCGTCTAGATTAGGCTATTCACCGTCCAGCTTTTGAGGCCAAGTCATCGGGTGGCCTTCCCAATGCTTTATCGCCGTCTGCCTCTACTGCTTTTCGAAAACACGGGAACGATCAAGTTTCCAATGACGGAAACAACCGGTACCGCCAAAAACCAGAACGATGCCGTTTCACGCGTTACTAAGAACGAAACAAACGCCAGCAACGAAAATATAGTGAGCATTATCATTGATAGGATCGGGCCTCTTTTTGCCTGCTCTATTTCATTGTCAACAAGCCTATCCTGCCTTTTCGACTCGTCAATGGTAAAAGCGTCATTCCATCTGCATATTCGCTCACGTGTCTCAGGATCATACAGCTTATGAACATCCGGATGGGGCAATAGACCCGAAAACGACACAGACTTGCTTTCGGAACTCAAAATAATCCCAGCTGATTCGAGTTCATCTTCTGAAGCAGCGTCGAGAATGTCAACAGCGGCTAGGAGCTCTTCCGAACGCTTATCAAGCGCTTCTTGCTTGCCGATATTCGAGCCCTTTTCATCCTGGCCAAGTTCGAGACGGCTTTCTCCATCGAGTCCTTTCGGACGTTCTCTAGCTTTTTGCTGTTGTCCAGACCGGGGATCGTCAACAATTCCATTGCCGTCATCGCTCACAACCTCCTCCTTCATAGCATTGCAAACTATCAACATATGGCAACAATGATTGTACACCAGAAGCAATCGCATACAGCGAAGGACGCTATACGGTTATCCTAAATTTTTCAGAAGGCGACCTGTGCCGAACCTCGTACAAGCGCCTGCGCGAGAATGTCGCCCTGATGCAGGTCGACCTGGAGGACAACGTATAAAAAAGGCCGCCCATCGGGCGGCCTTCCTTCGAACGAAACCTACATCTTGGCCGGAGCGGAAACGCCCAGCAGGTCCAGCGTCTTGGCCAGCACGATGCGCGTGGCGTCCACGAGGGCAAGACGCGCGTTCGTCACAGCCTCCTCCTCGCCGATGACGTGGCAGTTCGTGTAGAACGAATGGAACAGCGAGGCCAGATCCTGAGCGTAGTGCGTCAAACGGAACGCCGCGCGGTCGCGAGCCGCCTGAGCCACGAGCGGGCCGAAGTCGTCCATCTTGCGCATCAGCGCCAGCTCGGACTCGTGCGTGAGCGGCGAGAGGTCCACGTTCGCCGGGATCACCTTCGAGGCCAAATCGTCCATCGACATGTCGCCGTTCGCGGCCGCTTCGGCATCGGCCGGGTCGGCCGCCTTGCGCAGGATCGAGCAGATGCGCGCGTGCGCGTACTGCACGTAGTACACCGGGTTCGACGCGTCCTTCTTCTTCGCCACCTCGATGTCGAAGTCGATGGGCTGGTCGGAGGACTTCGCCAGCATGAGGTAGCGGGTGGCGTCCACGCCCACCTCGTCGATGAGCTCCTCGAACGTGATCATCTCGCCCGTGCGCTTCGACATGCGCACGGCCTCGCCGTCGCGGAACAGGTTCACCAGCTGGCCGAGCATGATCTCGAGCGCGCCGGGCCAGCCCCACGCGGCCAGCATGGCCTCGCAGCGGGCGATGTAGCCGTGGTGGTCGGCGCCCCAGATGTTGATGAGGTGGTCGAAGCCGCGCTCCATCTTGTTGTAGTGGTACGCCACGTCGCTCATGAAGTACGTCATCTCGCCGTTGGCCTTGATGAGCACGCGATCCTTCTCGTCGTCGAACGCGCTGGACCTGAACCAGGTGGCGCCGTCCTCGACGTAGATGTAGCCCTTCTCGTCCATGGCCTTGAGGCTGCGGTCCACCGCGCTCAAGCCGTCCTCATCGGGCACGTACAGCGAGCGCTCGGAGAACCAGCATCCGAAGGTGGTGCCGAACCGCTCGGTGACGCGGTGCTGCTCGGCCAACTCGTAGGCATAGGCGCGCTCGCGGAAGTTCTCCATGCGCTCCTTCGGGTCGGCATCGAGCCACTTGTCGCCGTCCTCATCGATGATGGTCTGCGCGATATCCTTCACGTAAGAGCCTGCATAGCACGCCTCGGGCATCTCCACGTCGCGGCCCAGCAGCTGCTGGTAGCGCACGGCCACCGACTCGCCGAAGTTGTCCATCTGCGTGCCGGCATCGTTGATGTAGAACTCTTCGAACACGTCGTAGCCCGCATGGCGCATGACGCGCGCCGTGGCATCGCCCAGCGCGGCCCAGCGGCCATGGCCCACGTGCAAGGGGCCGGTGGGGTTCGCCGAGATGTACTCCAGGTTGATCTTGCGCTCGCCCTCGGGAATCTCGCCCTTGCCGAAGTCGTCCTTCTCGGCGCGAGCCGCCGCCACAACGCCCTGCAGGACGGCGTTCGCCAGACGAATGTTGATGAAGCCGGGGCCGGCGATGTCGACGGAAGCGATCATGTCGTTCTCGGGCAGGTGGTCGACGATGATCTGAGCGATCTCGCGAGGGTTCTTCTTGGCAAGCTTTGCCGAACGCATGGCGACGGTGGACGCCCAGTCGCCGTTGCTCTCGTCGCGCGGGCGCTCGAGAGCCGCCTCGGGAGCCTGCTCGAGCGTGAGCGTTCCGTCCTCGCACGCGGCCGCGACGGCCGCGTCGATCAGCTGTTCAAGTTGTTCGCGAATTTGCATGGTACGCATCTTTCCTTAGCGGATGGGTCTTTCGTTTACACGTCTCACGATTCTACCATGTTCCCGAGCGTTTGGGGCACGCAGCCCCCACGCGTTTCACTCGAACGCCCGTTATGCAGAAAACATACACACGACCTCGGATAATCTCCGTTTCGTTGCGCACATATGGTACAGTGACCCAGCAACCGACGAGAGAAAGGACCGGCATGGAATTGCGATTCGAGCATGGGAACTTCGATGACGCGCGCATCGTACGCACACGCGTGTTCATGGAGGAACAGGGTTTCCAGGACGAGTTCGACGACATCGACGACGATCCGCGCACCATCCACGTAACGCTTTACGACGCAAACGCCCTTGTCGGCTGCGCACGCACCTTCCCCGATCCCGACCGCCCCGATCAGCCGGGTCGCTGGGTGTTCGGCCGCCTGGCCGTGCTTCCCGAGGCGCGCCGCGGCGGCTTCGGGGCCGCGCTGCTGGCCGAGTCCGAGCGCCTGGCGCGCGAGGCCGGCGCGACCGAAATGCACCTGCACGCCCAATGCCGCGTCACGCCGTTCTACGAGCGTATGGGCTACGCGCAGTACGGCCCCGTCGAGCTGGACGAGCACGTCGAGCACATCTGGATGGAGAAGCTCCTGGGTGAGGCAGGGGGACGGGGCTAATGTCTCATTCCGCAAGCATACCGCATCCGTATCGACAAGGAATGAGACATTAGCCCCGTCCCCCTGCC
>NZ_DBFEGU010000462.1:0-2858 GCF_048329335.1 Eggerthella sp.
GTCCATGTTGCGCGGATCCCAGTTGCCGAGCAAGTCGTATGCTCGTTTGGCATTCCGGACCTCCCGGATATCGTCGGGCGGACCGAAGACGCGCCGGCCGTCGATGATATCGGTCACCTGCTCCATTGTGAGCGTGTTCTGCTCGATAGCCAGAGAAGAGTGTATGGTTTTGATACGCAGCTCGCGATGGAGGACGGGCGAGGAGGACAGCGCGGAGTCGGGTGCGAGCCGTCCCACCATCTCGGCGATATCCAAGGCGGTTGCAGTAATCTTGTCGGTGGGGTCGAAGGGCGGTTCGTACACCAGAGGCCTCCTCTCGAATATTTTTACCGCCAGTATTTTACCGCCAATGGCGGTAAAAAGAAAGTGCGAGCGTCTTGCTCGTCTTTTTTCCGGTGCGGAGAAGGTTTTTGCATGCGGAAGTCTGGCATCGGCGATCCATGCGCAGACGGCGTGCGCGTCAGTCGATGGGCTGGAGGAGGCCGAGGGCGGCTTTGCGCTCGGCCTCCTCGCGCGCTTGGACGTCGGCGATGACGATGCGCCAGGTGCGGGCGAGCGCGCGGCGCTGCCGGTCGTCGAGCCTGCTCCACAGGTGCTTGCGCGCGAGCAGGTCGATGGTGCGCGCGATGACCCTCCGCTGCCGCTCGCCCTGGGGCGTGGCGGCGGCGAACACGGCCTTTCGGTCGCGGGGGCTGGCCAGGCGCTCCACCCATCCTCTCTCGGCCAGGCCGTCCACCGCCCGTGCGACGCCGACGGCCGTCATCTGCAGCTGCGACGCCAGGTCGCCGATGCGCAGCGGCTCGCCCACCTCGCCGAGGCGCTGCAGCACGCGGCATTCGCTGAGAGACGCGCCGCACGAGGCCTTGAGGGCGCTTTCCATCGCGCGCTTCACCAGTTCCAGCGACACGAGCGCCCGCGAAGCGGCGTAGCGGCCGGCCGTCTCGCCGGGCGGCGGCGCCTCGATGCTCGCGCCGGCTGCGATGGAGGCTTCGAGGATGGTGCGGTGGGCAGCGTCTTCGGTGGGGAACAGGGCGTAGAGGCGCTCGACGAGCGCGTCGTTGGCCTGCGCCACATGGCTTGCTCCGGCGTCGGTGATGCCCACGGTGCGCACGCGCCTATCGCCGTCGCCGGCGCGTCGGCGCGTCGCGTACCCGGCGGCTGCGAGCGCGTTCACGGCCTGCGTCACCACGTTCGGTTTGAGGTCGAGCATCTTTCCGAGGCTGGACTGGTCGATGCCGTCCGGGCCTGCGGACAGCAGCTTCACCAGCACGCGGTACTGCGTCACGCTGAGGCTGCTGGCCTGCGCCAGCCCGCTTTTGAGCGCGCGATGGGTGAGGTCGAACGCGACGAAGAACGTCGAGTCGAGAGAAAGGTCGCGCTCGGTTTCGATCCCGCCCATGCTCAACCCCCTCCTTTTTTCGCGCGCTCTGCAGTTCGTTCATCGGCGAAACGATATTGTAGCGCGAGCATGAGCGGTTCGGGGAAAACCCATCAGAGCGCCACTTCGCCGTCGCCGAAGGCAAAGCAGCGACGAGGGACGAACGCGCATGCGTCCGAGCAGCAAGCCTTTCCTTCGCATGCACGTTTTTGTCAAGCATGTACGGGCATTCCGACCCGTTTTCCTTGTCAAAAGCGTGCATGTAGGCAATACGCCGTTCGTGCACGGCGGCGCTCTCGCGCGCGAGGATGCCCTTTTCCGGCGACTGCGCGCTTAGCGGCGCGCGCGCCAGCGTCCGATGGCCTTCGCGATTTCGGTCTGCACGACGGACAGCAGGGCGAAGCCCACCACGAGCGCCCACTGACCGAGGTCCATCGTCGTGCCGCCGAACGCGTCGATGAAGGGCGGCACCAGCAGCACGACCAGCATGAGCGCGATGCTGGCCGCCGCGGCGAGCCCCAGCTGGCGGTTGCGGGCGCCCTCGCGGTCCCAGACGGGGTCGGTGGCGGAGCGCTGGTTCAGGGAGCGCAGCACCTGGGAGAATCCCAGCACGCCGAACGCCATCGTGCAGCCCAGCTCGTAGCTGCCCGCGTTCTGGCCGATCACGAAGGCGACCAGCGCGAGCGCCGCGATGAACACGCCCTGAAAGATAACGCGGCGCGCTAGCGGGCCGTCCAGCAGGTTGTTCACGCGCATGGGCGGATGCTCCATGATGTGGCGGCTGGCGGGCTCCACGCCCAGCGCGAGCGCGGGCAGCGAGGCGGTTGCCAGGTTCACCCACAGGATCATGACGGCGGTGAGCGGCGCGTTCCAATTCAAGGCCACGGCGGTGAGCAGCACCACGATCTGAGCCACGTTGTCGGCCACGAGGAAGGAGACCACCTTCTGGATGTTGCGGAACACCCGGCGGCCCTCGCGCACGGCGTAGACGATGGTGGTGAAGCGGTCGTCCATGAGGATCATGTCGGAGGCGTCCTTCGCCACGTCGGTGCCCGTGATGCCCATGGCCACGCCGATGTCGGCGGCTTTGAGCGCGGGCGCGTCGTTCACGCCGTCGCCCGTCATGGCGCACACCTCGCCGGCATGCTGCAGCGCGCGCACGATGCGCAGCTTGTGCAGGGGCGACACGCGGGCGAACACCGAGGTGTTGCGGGCCGCCTCGTCGAGCGCCGCGTCGTCCATCTCGTCGAGCTCGGCGCCTGTGACCACGAGGTCGCCGGGGCGGAAGATGTCCAGCTCGCGGCCGATGGCGCGCGCGGTGGAGGCGTGGTCGCCCGTGATCATGACGGTGCGCACGCCGGCGGTGCGGCAGGTTTCCACGGCCTGGCGCACGTCGGGCCGCGGCGGGTCCATCATGCCGACGAGGCCGATGAGCACGAGATCGCGTTCGATGTCCTCGACGTCGCCGGGCACGCCGGGC
>NZ_DBFEGU010000463.1:0-7133 GCF_048329335.1 Eggerthella sp.
GCTTTAACATGAGCGAGGTCGTTTCTTCTTCCGATTTCCAGTCCAAGGTGCTTGATGCGCAGGGTCCCGTTCTCGTGGACTTCTTCGCCACGTGGTGCGGTCCGTGCAAGATGCTCGCGCCCACGCTCGACGAGGTTGCCGCCGAGACGGCCGGCAAGGCAGCCGTCTACAAGCTCGACATCGACCAGAGCCCCGACATCGCGCAGAAGTACGGCGTCATGAGCGTGCCCACTCTCATGGTGTTCGAAAACGGCCAGGTGAAGAACCAGGCCGTGGGCGTGCAGCCCAAGCAGAACATCCTCTCGATGATCGGCTAGCTTCTTCCTCGGCCTGAGGCGGCGAAGCCCTCTCCGCTCGGAGGGGGCTTTTTTGCGCCCGCATGCCGGATGTCGCCCGGGCTTACCGGTCGTCTGCGGGATCGCGCGGCGTTTCCCCCACCACCCAGGCGCGATGGCAGTCCCAGCGTCCTGTTTCGTCCGATGCCGTCAGAAGGTAGTTTCCCACCACCGCCTGAGGCTCGATGCCTTGGCGGGAGGCTTCGGCGAACAGCGCGGCGGCGTTGCTGGCGTCGGCAGTGGGGGACACTTTGAGCAGGCACTCCCGGCAGGTCGTCTCGTCGTGAGCGCTCGATCGGCGCCAAAGCACGGCACCGTCCTGCGCGCCTGCGTCCACGGCCGACTCGTAAACCTCGTCAGGCTTGTCCGCAAAGACGACCACCCCGTAGCGCCAGGGCTCCTCCACGAGCAGCTTCCAGGGAGCCGCGGCATCGTAGTCGATGGCGCTCAGGCTGCCGATGGCCGGGGAGCCGGGCTGCATGCCCGCCCGTCGCAGCTCCTCGGCTTTCGCGTTGAGCGCGCGCTGGCGGGCGAGGCGCGCCTTCGTGGCTTCCAGCTCGGCGATGCGCTGCTCGACGCCGTCCTCGGTGCGCGCGAGGGCCTCGTCCAGGCTGCGCGCCGAAAGCGCTCGGTACCCCCGCAGCTCCTTGACCGGCACGCCCAGTTTGCGGTAGAACGCGATCTCGCTGGCCTCGATGAGATCGTGCAGCGAATACTGGCGGTAGCCGTTCGCTTCGCCCCGTCCGGCTTGCACGAGGCCCTCGCTTTCCCAATAGCGCAGCGTGGAGGAGGCGACGCCCAGGTAGCGGGCTGCTTCTTTGATGTCGTAGAGGCGGGGCAAGGTCATGGGCGCGTTCCTTATCGATGGTCTGAAGATTCGGCGAATCCCGCACATTGCGGGCTTTACCTTAAAGCAGCTTTAAGGTTTAGAGTACCATGCGGAAAAAATCTCAGCAAATTGCATATCGGAGCGACATGACATGATTACTAGAGGCATGCTCAAAGAGTATTTGAAATACATCGTCCCCACGATGATCACGTTCACGCTGGGCGGCGTGTACAGCATCATCGACGGCGTGTTCGTGGGACACGCGGTAGGAGACGCGGGCCTGGCCGGCATCAACGTAGCCTTCCCGCTGGTGGCGTTCATCATGGCCGTGGGCACGGGCGTCGGCATGGGCGGCGGCGTGATCTCGTCCATCGCGCGCGGCGCCGGAAACGAGGCGAAGGCGCGGCGCGCCATGGGCACCACGCTCACGATGCTCGCGCTGTCCGCCGTGCCCATCATGGCGCTGCTGTTCACGCTGGCGACGCCCATTTGCGAGCTTTTAGGAGGCCAGGGCGAGACGCTGGCGCAGGCGGCGGCGTACACGGGCGTCATCGCCTGGGGCGTCCCGTTCCAGATCCTCGTGACCGGCTGCACGCCGCTTATCCGCAACCAGGGGAAAGTGGCCTACGCGATGGCCGTGCAGGTGTTCGCCGGCTTGATGAACGTGGCGCTTGACTACGTGTTCGTCATCTTGCTGGGCATGGGCACCGCCGGTGCGGCGGCGGCCACCGTGGTCTCGCAGGTTTCGGCGTTTCTGCTGGTGCTGGGCTTTTTCCTGAAAAGGGAGAACCGCATCGCCGTGGCCGACTTGCGTCCCGACCGGCATATCGCGCTGCATGCGCTGCGGTTGGGGCTGGCGCCGTTCGGGCTGACCCTTTTGCCCGAGGCCACGGTGGTGGCCATCAACGTGAACCTGTCGATGTACGGCGGCGAGCAGGCGCTGGCGGCCTACGCAGTGGTGTCGTACACCGCCTGCGTCATCCAGATGCTCATCCAGGGCGTGGGCGACGGCTCGCAGCCGCTCATCTCCAAGCACTACGGCGCGGGCGACGCCGACGGCGTGCGCCGCTTCCGCAACACGAACTACCTGATCACCATCAGCCTGGGCGTGTTGGGGTTGGCGGCCATGTACCTGCTGCGGAATCAGGTGCCGCTGCTGTTCGGGGCGTCCGACGAGACGGCAGGGCTCATCGCGTACGCGCTGCCCGTCTTCTCCACCGCGTACGTGTTCTACGGGTTCACCCATGCGTCCACTTCGTATTTCTACGCGGTGGACGACGCGAAGGCGTCGAGCGCCATCGTGTACGGCGAGGCGCTGCTGGTCGTCCTCATCGTGTTCGGCGCGGCGCGCCTGTTCGGGCTCGACGGCATCTGGCTGTCGGTGACCGCCGTGCAGATGGTGCTGTCCGTGGCGGCCGCCGCTCTGCTGCGCTACCGTCATCGCGCGCGTCGGCCCGATCGCGCGGCAGAGCCCGCGGCAAGCGAGGCCTGCTAGCGGGCGCCCTGTCATCCTGAGCGAGCGCAGGGAGGCCCCGCGCAGCGGGGACGCGAAGGATCCCGTGCGGCGCCAGCCGTGAGATTCCCCGCTGGCGCCGCACGGGATCCTTCGACTTCGCGGCTTCCGCTGCTTCGCTCAGGATGATGCGGGGTCGAGCTCTTGCTCGACGAGGGGCTTGAGGTAGCCGTAGCCTTCGGCGTCCATGCGCGCGTAGGGCACGAAGCGCAGCGCTGCGCTGTTGATGCAGTAGCGCAACCCGCCCGTCTCGGCCGGGCCGTCGGTGAACACGTGGCCGAGATGAGCATCGCCCGCACGGCTGCGGACCTCGGTTCGATAGGTGCCCAGCGTCCGGTCGAGGCGCTCGGTGACCACCTCGCGCGCGATGGGGCGCGAGAAGGCGGGCCAGCCGCATCCGGCATCGAACTTGTCGGCCGAGGAGAACAGCGGCTCGCCGCTGGTCACGTCCACGTAGATGCCCGGTTCGAACGTGCGGTCGTAGGCGTTGCGGAAGGGCGGCTCGGTAGCGTTCATGCGCGTAACGCGGTACTGGTCGGCCGACAGCATGCGGCGCAGCTCGTCGTCGGAGGGGGCGGCGTAGCCCGCCTCGCGGATGAGCGCGTCCACGTCCGCATCTGCAAGGCCGTCTTCGTTGCGCGGCCCGTCTGCGCGACGCGACACGGACGGCGCGGGGATGTCCTCGCGCTCGACCGCGCCCGCCGTCGCGGCGCCCTCGCCCAACGCGAGCGGTTCGCACAGCCCGTCCACCTGCACGCAGGCCCGGCCTTCCTCGAGTCCCATGCGCTCGGCGAACGCGTCGGCGCTGCGAACGTCGATGTGGCAGTAGCCGCCCGGGTTCTTCTCGAGGTAGTTCTGGTGGTACTCCTCGGCGGGGTAGAAGCCGTCGAGCGGCTCCACCTCGGTGACGATGGGGCTCGTATAGCGCGCCTGCTGGCGCAGCAGCGACGCCTCGATGGCGGGCAGGTCGGCCTCGTCGGTCCAATAGATGCCCGAGCGGTACTGGGTGCCGCGGTCGTTTCCCTGACGGTCGACCGACGTGGGGTCGATGGCCTCGAAGAAGGCGTCCAGCAGCACGTCGGTGGGCAGCACGCGCGGGTCGTAGGTTACGGCCACGGTTTCGGCGTGACCCGTGTTCCAGCGACATACGTCGTGATAGCTGGGGTTCTCGGTGGAACCGTTCGCGTAGCCGACGACGGTTCCGCGAACGCCCGGCAGTCGTTTCAGATAGGCTTCGAGCCCCCAGAAGCATCCTCCGGCAAGATACAGGGTGCGTAGCTCGGCGGGGGTTTCGCTCCCTGCCGAATCCGCGTTCGTCATGTTGCTCGCGTGATTCATGCCCGGTCCTTTCGATAGCGATCGCATTCATGGTAGTGCGGAGGGGGCGGACGCGGGGCGCATGCTGGAATCCGTCACGCATGCGTTGCCGGTCGCGCTCCGTTCCTGCCGTTTTAGCGCATATTGGTGCCAAGTTTGTGACATTTAGGCGACGTACCTTATACTTACACTCGGAAAACACGGATACCCGCGAAACCAGGAGGCATGCATGACCGAGGAAACCGCGAGCAACGAAACATCTGCCGCGTGCAAGGCGGCATCGACGAACGACGTCATCGACGTCGCCGTCATCGGAGCCGGTCCGGCCGGGCTCACGGCGGGACTGTACGCCGCGCGCGCAGGCTTGAACGTGGTGCTGTTCGAGCGCATCTCGCCGGGCGGACAGCTTGCTCAGACCGAGCACATGGAGAACTACCCGGGCTTTCCCGAGGGAACGGGAGGCTTCGAACTGGCCTTCGCCATGAAGCAGCAGGCCGATCGTTTCGGCGCGAGCAACGTCGGCGAAGAGGTGGTGTCGGTCGACTTCACCCAGAACC
The DNA here is from genome assembly GCF_048329335.1 of Eggerthella sp. NCBI lineage: Bacteria > Bacillati > Actinomycetota > Coriobacteriia > Eggerthellales > Eggerthellaceae > Eggerthella > Eggerthella sp. The sequence goes on from NZ_DBFEGU010000463.1 coordinate 4,552, forward strand.
CGAAGGTTCTGACCACCGCGTTCAACGAGTACCGCGCCAAGAGCGTGATCATCGCCACGGGCGCGCGCCCGCGCAAGCTGGGACTCGAGCTGGAGGAGGACCTGCAAGGGCGCGGCGTGTCGTACTGCGCCACGTGCGACGGCAACTTCTTCCGCGACAAGGAGGTCATGGTGGTGGGCGGCGGCAACACGGCCGCGGGCGACGCCATCTATCTGTCGCGCATTTGCAAGAAAGTGTACCTCGTGCACCGGCGCGACAAGCTGCGCGCCACGGCCATCTACCACAAGCGCCTGGAGGACCTGCCGAACCTCGAGTTCGTGTGGAACGCCGTGCCCCGCAAGCTCGTGGCCGACGAGGGCAAGCTGGCCGGCGTGCGCCTCGAGATGCTCGAGACGGGCGAGGAGCGCGACATCGCCGTGGACGGCCTGTTCGTGGCCGTTGGCACCGAGCCCAACACCGAGTTTCTGGGCGGCGCGCTGCAGTGCGACGAAACGGGATACATCGTGGCCGATGAGTCGTGCGCGACCGAGGTGCCCGGCGTGTTCGCCGCGGGCGACGTGCGCACGAAGTTCCTGCACCAGGTGGTGACCGCCGTGTCCGACGGCGCCGTCTGCGCCGAAGAGGCCGCAGAGTATCTGGCGATCTAGGATAAGATGCGGATCGACGGTCGATCTGCTATCATAAACCAGTTACAGCATAGGCGCCCGCTCCGCATGCTTGGAGCGGGCGTTCTTGGCGCGCGGGGCGCGCGAGCACGGGAACCACGTCGAAAAGGACAGCACCCATCATGCAGGATAACGATATGCGCGAGAAGCTGACGAAGATCATCGAAGCCTACGAGGATGTGCAGGCGAAGATGGGCGATCCGGCAGTCCTCGCAGATCAGAAGGAATACAACCGCCTGGCCAAAGAGTACGCCAACCAGGGTCCTCTGGCGAAGAAGGCGCGCGAGTACGTGCAGGCGGCCGACGATCTGGCCGAAGCCAGGGAGATGCTGGCCGATCCGGACATGAAGGAATTCGCGTTGGAGGAAATCGCCGGCATCGAGGCGAAGCTGCCGGCGCTCGAAGAGGATATCAAGTTCATGCTGATCCCGGCCGACCCGGCCGACGACAAGGACATCATCGTAGAGATCCGCGCAGCTGCCGGCGGCGACGAGGCGGCCATCTTCGCGGGCGAGCTGTACAAGATGTACGAGCGGTTCGCGAGCGCGCAAGGCTGGAAGACCGAGACGATGGACATGTCGGCCTCCGAAGCCGGCGGCTTCAAGGAGATCCAGTTCAAGGTCAAAGGCGACCACGTGTACTCGGTCATGAAGTTCGAGAGCGGCGTGCACCGCGTGCAACGCGTTCCGAAGACCGAGAGCCAGGGCCGCATCCACACCTCCACGGCCACCGTGGCCGTGCTGCCCGAGGCCGACGAGGTGGAGGTCGAGATCAACGAGAACGATCTGCGCATCGACGTGTACCGCGCCGGCGGCCCGGGCGGCCAGTGCGTGAACACCACCGACTCGGCCGTGCGCATCACGCACCTGCCTTCGGGCCTCGTGGTGCAGTCGCAGGATCAGAAGTCGCAGCTGCAGAACAAGATCGCGGCCATGGCCGTGCTGCGCGCCCGTCTGTACGAGAAGATGTTGGCCGAGCAGCAGGCCGCCGAGGGCGCGAAGCGCCTCGCGCAGATCGGATCGGGCGACCGCTCCGAGAAGATCCGCACGTACAACGGCCCGCAGGACCGCGTGACCGACCACCGCATCGGCTTCAACGGCACGTACAACGGCGTGCTTCTGGGCGACGGCCTGGGAGACGTGATCACCGCTCTGCAGGCCGCCGACCGCGCGCAGAAGCTGGAAGCCGCGGTCTAGATTGAACGACATCTGGACCATTCAGGCCGCCCTTGATTGGACGGTGGGCTACCTCGAGCGCAAGGGCGACGAGAACCCGCGGCTGTCCGCGCAGTGGCTGCTGTCCGAAGCGACCGGCCTTTCCCGCATCGAGCTGTACGCGAATTTCGAGCAGCCGCTGTCGATGGAGGAGCGCGATGTGCTGCGCGCCTACGTCACGCGCCGCGGCAAGGGCGAGCCTCTGCAGTACATCACGGGCGAGGTCGGATTTCGCCATATCACGGTGAAGGTTCGCCCCGGCGTGCTGATCCCGCGCCCCGAGACCGAGGTGCTGGTCAGTGAAGCCTTGGCGCTGCTGCCGGCGGCGCCGAAGCGGGTGGCGCAGCATGCATGGCCGGAAGACGACCTTCCCCCTGTCCCTTGGCCGGAAGGCGAAGCCGGGGAGCAACGCCCCGAGCGAACGGCCGACCAGGGCGTCGCCGAGGATGAATCGACGCCGGCCGTCGCCTCGGGTGAACCCGCTCCCGAGCCCCCCGAGCTGCTCGTGGCCGACCTCTGCACCGGTTCCGGCTGCATCGCCTGCTCCGTCGCCTACGAGCATCCGCTCGCGCGCGTGGTGGCGACCGACATCGTGCCCGAGGCCGTCGCGCTCGCTCGCGACAACGTGGCTGCCCTCGAGCTGGGCGACCGCGTCGAGGTGCTGTCGTGCGATCTGGGCGAGGGCGTCGATCCTACGCTCATG
>NZ_DBFEGU010000464.1:0-6744 GCF_048329335.1 Eggerthella sp.
CAGCTGGCGCTGTACGCCGACGAGCTGGCGGCGCGCCCGCGCATCGTGGTGGCGAACAAGATCGACGTGCCCGGCGCGGAGGAGGTTGCCGACCGGCTGGCCGAGCGCGTGCGCGAGGACTCGATCGCGGCAGCGGGCGGCGACGAGTTCGCCCCGAGCCCCGTCGATCCGAAGCTCTACCGCATCAGCGCGCTCACGGGCGAGGGCGTCGACGGCCTCAAGGCCGCCATCGCGACCAAGGTGCACGAGCTGCGCGAGGAGCTGCGCGCGCTTTCGGAGGCCGACGTGCAGTACGAGCACGTGTGGGAGCACAAGCGCGAGGAACGCGACAAGCAGTTCAAGGTCGTGCCGCTCGGCGGCGGGGTGTTCCGCGTCGAGGGCCCGCAGGTGGAGCGCATGGTGGTGCAGACCGACTGGGAGAACGAAGAAGCCATCGCGTTTTTGCAGCACCGCCTCAAGCGCCTCGGCGTGGAGAAGGCGCTTGAGAAGGCGGGCGCCGTGGACGGCGACGAGATCCGCATTGTCGGCCGAGCGTTCGAATTCGAGTCGGTTCGCACGGCGGAGGATCTGTTCAAGGAGCTCGACCTGTGATGAAGCCGGCTGGATGCGCGCATGCCGCCGATCATGGCAAGCGCCTCGTGATAAAAATCGGGTCGTCCACGCTCACCACGTCGGAGAGCAAGATCGACTACGCCTACCTCGCGGAGGTGACCGACCAGGTCGCGCGCGTGCGCGCCGCCGGTTGGCGCCCCATCGTCGTCACCTCGGCCGCTATCGCCTGCGGCCTCGAGCGCTTAAGCATCGAGAAGCGCCCGCACGACATGCCCAGCCTGCAGGCGGCCGCCTCGGTGGGGCAGAGCGCGCTTTCCACGGCGTACGCCGAGGCGTTCGCGCGCCACGGCATCGTGACGTCCACGGTGCTGCTGACGCGCCGCGACACGGCCGACCGCCGGGCGTACCTGCACGCGCGCGACACGTTCGACCGCCTGCTGGAGCTGGGGGTGGTGCCCATCGTGAACGAGAACGACACCATCTCGGTCGAGCAGATCCGCTTCGGCGACAACGATACGCTGGCAGCGCTCGTGGCATGCCTCGTGGAAGCCGACCTCATGGTCATCCTCTCGGACATCGAGGGGCTCTACGATGCCAACCCGCATCACCATCCCGACGCGAACCTCATCGGCCGCGTTGAGGCCATTGGCCCCGAGATCATGGCCGTGGCGGGCGAAGCCGGCACCACGGTGGGCTCGGGCGGCATGATCACGAAGATCAAGGCCGCGCGCGTGCTCATGGTGGCCGGCATCCCGCTCGTGGTGTGCGACGGTCATCGTGCGGAGGCCATCGTGGACGCGGCGGCGGGCGAGGACGTGGGCACACTGTTCGTGGCTGCGAAGAAGCCGCACGAGATCACGCCCAAGAAGCTGTGGATCGCGCTCGGCGATGCCGCGCGCGGCGCGCTCGCTGTGGACGACGGCGCGAAGGCGGCGCTCATCGAGCGCGGCAGCTCGCTTCTGTCGGTGGGCGTGCGCTCGGTGGAAGGGCGCTTCGAGGCGAACGACATCGTCGACATCAAGGATGCGACGGGGCATCTGTTCGCGCGCGGCAAGGTGGCGTTCGCTAGCGACGAGGCGGCGTTGGCCATCGGGCGCACCCGCGCGGAGCTGCAGGCGAACCGCCTGCTGGCAAGCTTGGCCGACAAGCCGCTCGTCCATCGCGACGAGTTGGTCGTCTTCGAATAGGGGGGAACCATGGAACGGGAAACGGTGCGGGACCAGGTGCGGCGCATCGCCGAGGAGGCGCGCGCGGCGAGCGGGGCGCTCGCGCAGACGAGCGCAGACGAGCGCAACGGCGCGCTGGCCTCCATGGCGGCGGCGTTGCGCTCGCATGCGGCCGCCATCGTCGAGGCGAACGGCTGCGACATGGACGCGGCGCGCAAGGCCGGCACGAAAGAAGGCCTCCTCGACCGCCTCATGCTCGACGAGGACCGCGTCGAAGCCATGGCGGCCGCGCTCGAGGACCTCGTCGCTCTTCCCGACCCGTTGGGGGCGGTGCAGCAAAAGCGCACGTTGGAAAGCGGCATCGAGCTTCAGCGCGTGAGCGTGCCTCTGGGGGTGGTGGCCGTCGTGTACGAGGCGCGCCCGAACGTGACGGCCGATGCGGCCGGCATCTGCCTGAAGTCGGGCAACGCGGCGGTGCTGCGCGGCGGCAGCATGGCGGCGGCCTCGAACGAGGTGATCGCACGCGTGCTGCACGAGGCGGCGGTGGAGGCGGGCATGCCCCGCGGCTGCATCGGCGCCGTCACATTGGCCGACCGCGCGGCGGCCGACGAGCTCATGCAGCTGCACGGCGTGGTGGACGTGCTCATACCGCGCGGCGGAGCGGGCCTCATCCGCCACTGCGTGGAGACGTCGAAGGTGCCGGTCATCGAGACGGGCACGGGCAACTGCCACGTGTACGTGCACGAGAGCGCCGACTACGATAAGGCGCGCGCCATCATCGTGAACGCGAAATGCCGCCGCCTCGGCGTGTGCAACGCCGCCGAGACGCTGCTCGTGGACGAGGCCGCCGCCGAGGGCTTCCTGCCCGCGGCGCTCGCCGAGCTGGCCGCGCGCGGCGTGACGCTGCACGCCGACGAGCGCGCGGCCGCCGTTGCCGCGGCCGGCGGCACGCCCACGGTGCCCGCCGGGGAAGCCGACTGGGAGACCGAGTACCTTGCGGCCGACCTGGCCGTGCGCGTGGTCGGCGGCGTCGACGAGGCCATCGGCCACGTGAACCGCTACGGCACCAAGCATTCCGAGGCGATCGTCGCCGAGGACGAGGCCGCTGTCGAGGCGTTCCTCGCGCGCGTCGACGCGGCCGCCGTGTACGCGAACGCGTCGACGGCGTTCACCGACGGAGCCGAGTTCGGTCTGGGCGCCGAGATCGGCATCTCGACGCAGAAGCTGCATGCGCGCGGCCCGTTCGCGCTCGATGCGCTCACCTCGTACAAGTACGTGCTGCGCGGATCCGGGCAGGTGCGCGCGTAGTGGGACGCATCTGCGATCATTTCGACGACCTGGGACGGGACGGCGGACGCGCGCGCCTCGGCATCATGGGCGGCACGTTCGACCCCATCCATATCGGGCACCTCGCGTGCGCCGAGCAAGCGCGCGAGGCCTACGACCTCGACGGCGTGGTGTTCGTGCCCGCCGGCAACCCCGTGTTCAAGAAGGACCGCCCCGTCACGCCGGCTGCCGAGCGTCTGGAGATGTGCCGCATCGCCACGCGCAGCAACCCGGCGTTCGACGTGAGCGCCATCGAGATCGAGCGCGGCGGCGACACCTACACCGTGGACACGCTACGCCAGCTGCGCGCGCATTACCCCGATAACGTGGAGCTGCGCTTCATTACGGGCGCCGATGCCGTGTACCATATCGTGCAGTGGCGCGAGAGCGCGGCCATCGCCGACCTCGCCCGCCTCATCGCGGTCACGCGCCCCGGCTACGCGCTGTCGGAGGAGCGGCGGGCGTTCATCGCCGAGCACGGCAACTTCGCCATCGACTACCTCGAGGTGACGGCGCTGGCCATCTCGTCCAGCGACCTGCGCCGACGCGTAGCGGCGGGGAAGTCGATCCGTTATTTGACGATGCAGGGCGTGCTCGACTATATTCAAGAGCGAGGCCTGTACCGAGCCGATCCCCATCACGAAGGAGGCGTGCGATGAGCGAGGACGTGCTTTCGGATGCGTTCTTCGATGCGCGCGAGCGCGATCTGAAGAAACGGTTGAAGCCCAAGCGGTTCGAGCATGCGCGAGGCGTGTCGAAGACGGCCGCGTCGTTGGCCGAGACGTACGGCGTCGACGTGCGCAAGGCGCGCTTGGCCGGCCTGCTGCACGATTGGGACAAGGAGTACGGCGACGACGAGATCCGCGAGCGCGCTCGCGCGCTGGGCGTGGACGTGGACCCGTACGTGCTGGACACGATGCCGCGTCTGCTGCACGGCCCCACGGCCGCGGCCGAGCTCGTGCGCGCGTACCCCGACCTGTCCGCCGACGTGGTCCAGGCCATCGCTCGGCACACGGCCGCGGCGGTGGGCATGAGCGATCTGGACATGATCATATACATCGCCGACGCCATCGAGCCCAGCCGCGACTTCGACGGCCTCGACGAGCTGCGCGCCGCCATCGGCGCGGTGCCGCTCGAAGAGCTCTTCATGATGACGTTCAACCATATCCTGCTGACGCTCGTGGAGCGCCGGCGACGCCTGCACCCGGCAACCGTCGAGGTGTGGAACCATTACGTGGCCCGATCGCGCGACGCGAAGGCCGAGAAAGGAACAGCGTGAGCACAACGACGACCGAGAAGACTTCGAGGGAATGCGCCCTCATCGCGGCCTGCGCGGCCGACGAGAAGAAGGCCACCGACATCATGGTGCAGGAGGTGCGCGACCTCATCGGCGTGACGGACTACTTCGTCATCGCCACGGCCTCCAACAACCGTCAGGTGGAGGCCATCATCGACGAGATCGAGGATGCGGTGCGCACGAAGGCGCAGATGAAGCCCCTGCATCGCGAGGGCACGCAGGACGGCACGTGGTCGCTTCTGGACTACGGCAGCTTCGTCGTGCACGTGTTCCAGCCCGAGACGCGCGAGTACTATCGCCTCGAGGCGCTGTGGAACGACGCGCCCGTCATCGACCTCGCCGCCGAAGCGGGCCTTACCGACATCGAGTACTCCGACCGCATCGCCAAGATGCTGGGCAAGGAGTAGCTTTCGCGCATCGCCGCTTTGATGCGTCCTGCGCCGCCGCCTTCCGCGGCGGCGTTTTTTTGTTTCGTCAACCTTCCGCTTGCTCGGCGCGCAAGGCTTTCGGCAGCGGGACGGCGGCGCCGAGGGCCGCGGCGGCCAGCATGACGACGATGCCCTTCACGGGGAAGCAGAGGAACAGCAGCAGCACGGTCATGAGCGGCTGGCGCATGACGCCTCCCACGAGCGCGGCCGTGCTTGCGCACAGGCAGAACACGGGGTCGGCGCCGGTGAGCATGGCCATGCCGTAGCCGATGGAGATGCCGGCGAAGATGACGGGGAAGAAGTGGCCGCCGCGCCAGCCGAAGCGGATGCACAAAGGCGTGACGAGCACCTTGCCGAAGCCCGTGGCCAAAAGCGCGAACGCCGTCATGGTGCCCCAGACCTCTCCCAGCTGCTCGGCCTGCGTCTCGCCGGCGAACATCGTGAACGGCAAGGCGATGCCCATGAGCGCCAGCACGAGCCCGGCGATGAGCGCCTTTGCCACGGGACGCTCTCCCATGCGTTCGGACAGGCGCTCGAACAGGCCGTCGAACGCACAGAACAGCCAACCGCCTGCCGCGCCCACCAGCGCGAGCGGCACGAGCCACAGAAGCTCGGTCGCTCCCACGTGGATGTCGGTGAAACGAGGCAGCGACAGCCCGCCGCCGAACAGCGCGCCCAGTCCGAGGAAAGCCGCCAGCGCACCAGCGATGGCGCACAGGTACACGACGATCTTCGACGACTTCGGCAGCGTGATGGCTGCCTGCGCGCCCTTCGCCTCGTCGCCGTCGTCGTACAGCGGCGCGGCGAACCCGAAGAGGGGCGCGGTGAAGATGGCCGACAGCGCCGCCATGGTGCCGACCGACGTGAGCTGCTGGAAGTCCGAGCCGAAGCGCTTCATGCGATCGCCCACCCACGTGCAGATGCCCGCGACCGCCCCGGTGAGGCCCGCCTCGGGGCCTACCGACCCGCCGAAGAACAGGGGCAGCAGCGCGGAAACGGACATGACGCCCAGCTTGTCGTAGTCGTAGCGGCCGTCGCGCTTCACCTTCGCCATCACCTGGTTCAAGTCTTCGGGATACGATCCGAACTTCTTGGCGAACAGCCCGATGACCAGGCCGCCCACCAGGCAGGCGGCCAAGGGGAAGTACGGGCCGAAATGCGCGGGCAGCCGGTCCCAGATGAACGTGATGCCCAGGTTCATGGCGAACAAGAGCAGCCACACGAACGCGCCGGCGATGGCGCCGGTCACGATCACCGAAGCGACGAACAGCGTTCGGTTGGCAAGCTGAGCCCCTTTCATGTCGCCCTCTTCCTAACAGGAGACGAGGTCGCGGGCGGCGGGCAACCCGTAGGCGCCCTCGGCCTGCTCGACCGCACGCACGACGGCTCCCTGCATGGCCTCGGTGGCAAGGATGGCGAACGTATCGTAGTCGGCTTCCACCTCGCCGGATGCGAACGTGAACACGGTGTCGCCGTCGCCGGAAGTGTGCACGGGCTTGATGGCGCGCGCGTAGGCGTCGTGGACGGTCGAAGAAGCCTTCGTCGCCTGCGCCTTCGTCAGACGCGCGTTCGTCAGCACGACGCCGATGGTGGTGTTGGCGCACGGACCTGCGGCGGGGTCGGCTTCCTGCTCCGCATGCGCGGCCGCCTGCTGCGCGAGGACGCCGAACGCCTCGAGGGGATCCATGACGCGCCCTTCTCCGTCGCGGCAGCCGGCGATCCAGGCACCGTCCGCGCTGCGCACGTTGCCGAGCGCGTTCACCGCCACGACGGCGCACGCCGTGAGCTCGCCCAGGCGCAATCCGCAGATTCCGAGCCCGGCTTTCATGGCGCGCTCGCCGCCGAGGAGCTTGCCCACCGATGCGCCGCATCCGGCGCCCACGTTGCCTTCGGCCAGCGGTTCCGCCGCCTCGCGCTCGAACGCCGCCCTCGCAGCAGCGCGCCCCATGGCGGCATCGGGATGGGCGTTCTGCCC
>NZ_DBFEGU010000465.1:0-1665 GCF_048329335.1 Eggerthella sp.
CACGCGTACGAGATCATCAAACCGAAGAAGGCGATGCGACGATGAAAACAAGACGCGAACTGGACAAGGCCGCCGACGAATTCGCCAAGCATCACGGCGTCATATTGCACGAGCCCGAAGGAATCTACGGCGGACTGGCACTCTACTACTACACCTGGCCGGGAATGGCAAAAGGCGGATGCTACGGTCCGCCGGCATACATCCTCGTCAACGTCGAAACCGGCGAAGCGCAGTGGGAAGCCAACACGGACCTCGACAAGTACATCTCCAACGAGGTCCGCAGAAACCTCAAGCCAATGCCGGAAGCCTAAAAGCCGAACATCACATCTTTAGCCCATCGGGAAGCCCCGACGGGCTTTTTTCATGCCCGCAGGACGGGCGGCAACAAAAGGAAGGAGCCCACAGTGGCAGACGACAACCAGCAGGACAGCAACGTCCAGAACGAACCCGACGGCGCCCAACAGTCCGAACCGGACGCGAACAACACGGAAGGACAGACGGACGGCCAGCAGGAGCCGCAAGCCCCATGGGAACGCGAAGGACAACAGTTCGACCCAGCCACCGCATGGAAACTCATCCAGAACCTCCGCGAGGAAAACGGCACCCTCAAACACAAGAACGGCGAACTCGCCGACAAGAACCGCGCATACGAGGACGCCAAACTCACCGAAACGGAGAAAACCCAACGAGACCTCGACGAAGCCAACCAGAAGATCGCACGCCTCGAAGCCGACAACGCCTGGAGCCGCGCGCTCGCCGCTCACCCGCGGTTGACGGCCGAAGACCGTGAACTGGTGGGAGAGGGGACCCCGGAGCAAATCGAGGCGAGGGCGGCGAAGCTCGCCGCGCGATACGCCGCGCAGGCCACGGCGCAGCAGAAGCCGGATCTTCATAATCCGGCGAACCGGGCGAAGCCCACGGGAGGAATGGACCCGACCAAGCCGTCGCGTCCGTCCGACTGGATGCGCGACGCCTTCGACAACAACGACTGACCGCCATACAAGGAGCAGACAATGGCAGACAATTTCAATTCCAGCATCCAGCGCAACGACCTCGGACAGGCCCTCATCCCCGACGAGATCAGCCAGGAGATCATCCAGACCATGCCGGAGAAGAGCGTCATGCTCACCCGCGCGAAGCGTATGAGGATGAGTACCAAGAAGAAGACCCAGCCGGTCCTCGCCACCCTTCCGGAAGCGTACTGGGTGTCCGAAGGCGGACTCAAGGAGACCACCAAGAGCGGTTGGGAGGACGTGAACATCACCGCCGAGGAACTCGCGGTACTCGTCCCGATTCCGGACTCAGTACGTGAGGACGCGTCCATCAACCTGTTCGAGACCATGAAGCCGCTGATCGCCGAGGCGTTCGGCAAGAAGATCGACCAGGCCGCCATCTTCGGCGTGGACAAGCCGTCCACGTGGGGCAATGCCATCCTCGCCGGCGCGAAGACCGCCAAGAACACCATCGCCCAGGGCACCGGCAAGGACCTCGCCGCCGACGTGGCGTCCCTCGGCAAGACCCTCGCGAAGGAAGGCTACGCGATTAACGGCTTCGCCAGCAAGCCCGGCCTCAACTGGGAGCTGACCGAACTGCGCGACGCGAACAACCGTCCCATCTACACGCCGAACCTGACCGACAAGCAGCCGGCCAACCTGTACGGATACC
>NZ_DBFEGU010000466.1:0-2466 GCF_048329335.1 Eggerthella sp.
AGGGCATCCCGTACCTCAAGCTGGAAACCGACTACTCTGCAGGGGACGGCGGCCAGGTGGGAACCCGGTTGGCCGCGTTCATCGAGATGCTGTAGCGACTGCCGCTTGGTGGGCGCGAATGGGGACCCATGGCAATTTTTAGAGCGTATTCCGCTGCGGTTCCTCGCTTGAAACGGAGAAAGGCCAGGTGGCGTTTTCAACGTCGCCCGCAGGGGCATCAGGGCTCCTCGATTTTTGCCAGGGCTGCCGATTTGCGCCCAACGCTTTCGAGATCGGACGAAGGCAGCATGCAGATCGCCCGGCGGCCGCATCGCCCCTTCCGGGGCGATACGGCCCTACTTCATGCTGATCTCGCCCGCCGCGCCGTCGCGAACATGGCCGATCAGCGCGGGCGGGCGACCGGCGGCCGCCTCGAACGCGCGCGCGAACGCGTCGGCCTCGTCGGGCGCCACGGCCACCAGCAGGCCGCCGGACGTCTGCGGGTCGCACAGCACGCCCATGCGGTTCTCGAACTCCTCGTCTTCGAGGCCGCCCTGCCTCACGAAGGCGCGCGCCCAGTCGATAATGCCGAACGTCTTGGCAGGGCGGCAGAAGTCGCAGGAATACCGGTAGACGCCCTTGAACAGCGGCAGGTCGTCCCAGACGAGCTCGGCCGACGCGTCCGAGGCCTCCAGCATCTCGTGGAGGTGGCCGGCCAGCCCGAAGCCCGTCACGTCGGTGGCGGCGTGCGCGTGCACGGCCGCCATCGCCTCGGCGCCCGCACGGTTGAGCTCCATCATGGACTCGATGACGGGGCGCATGCCCTCGTCGTCCTCGAACCCGGCCCGGAACGCCGAGTTCATGATCCCCGAGCCGAGGACCTTCGTGTAGAACAGCGCGTCGCCCGGCTGCGCGCCTCCGTTGCGCACGATGCGGTCAGGGTGCACGGTGCCGAACACCGACAGGCCGTACTTCGGCTCGTCGTCCTCGATGGAGTGGCCGCCCACCACGAACGCGCCCGCCTCGCGCACCTTGTCGGCCCCGCCGCGCAGCACCTCGCCCACCACGTCGGTGCCCAGACTGCACGGGAACGCGAGGATGTTGAGCGCCGTCAGAGGCTTCGCCCCCATGGCGAACACGTCGGACAGCGCGTTCGCCGCGGCGATGGCGCCGAACTCGTAGGGGTCGTCCGCCACCGGCGTGAAGAAGTCGAGCGTCAGCACCGCGGCCGTGTCGTCGTTCAGGCGGTAGACGGCGGCGTCGTCGGACGTGTCGAAGCCCAGCAGCAGATCGGCGTCGGGCGGCGGCGCGATGTCCTTCAGTATCTCTTCGAGGTCTCCCGGACCCCACTTCGCCGCTCAACCGCCCTTCTCGGTGAGGCGGGTGAGCCGTATGCGCTCGGTCTCGCTCATGGGATTCCTTTCGCGTAAGCCGGATCGGTCGTCATCAGCAGTATAGCAGTCCCGTCCGCGTCCTGAGCAACCTGCCGCCTGCGCGTTATCCGCGCCGCTCGTCGATACCGCACCGCCGCCGTAAACGTACCGCCTACCGGAACCGTATCCCCGCCCATCGGCGGAAACAGGCCGTTCGCCCTGCGGCGTTCGGCGCGGAATGACGTTTACCGAATATTCCACGAAGGAATCTTGAGAGTTTGCGCATAAAAACACCCATATCATCAGAAACTAATTACGCCGCGTCGCAAGGCGCTTGCTAAGATCGCGGCGGTCGGGCGGTGGAGGGCTGCCGGCTCGGCCAAGGCATGCGCGTACCGGTACCACGAGCAGGACGACGTCTCCCATGCCCTCGGCGACGTCCCCCGCTGGTTTCGGCGCATGATTCTCAACGGACGAGAAGGAAGGAGAACGAGGACATGAACCTGTCACGCAGGGGCTTCTTCAAAGCCGCCGGCGCAGCGTTCGCCACCACCATGGCGTTCGAGCTGTCCTCACAGTCGGAGGCGCTGGCCGTCGAGCCCGCAGCCGACTGGAAGCTCGTGAACACGGAGGAGTACACGAACATCTGCTGCTACTGCTCCGGCGGTTGCGGCGTGATCTGCTCCACCCGCGAAGGCGAGCTGGTGAACATCGAAGGCGATCCCGACCACCCGGTCAACCAGGGCGGCCTGTGCCCGAAGGGCGCCACGATGTTCCAGCTGCGCAACGTGGTGGATCCCTCCACGCGCGAGGTGATCAAGAACCCGAACCGCAGGACCCGTCCGATGGTTCGACGCCCCGGCGCCTCCGAGTGGGAGGATATCACCTGGGACGACGCCGTCGCCGAGATCGCGCGTTGGGTCAAGGACACGCGCGACGCCACGTTCGAGACGGTGTCCAACGGCATCACGGTCAACCGTTGCCACGGCATCGCCAGCTTGGGCGGCAGCCAGCAGAACTCCGAGGAAGAGTACCTCATCAACAAGATGATGCGGTCGCTAGGGGTGATAGCCATCGACAACCAGGCTCGTGTTTGACACAGCCCCACGGTTGC
>NZ_DBFEGU010000467.1:0-13602 GCF_048329335.1 Eggerthella sp.
GGATGGCGTGCTGCACGATGCCGCTTCGAAGCGGTCGATGCCGGCGGGCGCGGATGCGGGCGGCGCGAACGCCGACGAAGCTGCATCCGCGCCCGCGCCTGCAGCCGATATCGACGAGCTGACCGCCCGCATCCTCGAGCTTGCCGAACGCGGCGGCCTCACCCCGCGCGAGACCGAGGTGTTCGACCTCCTGGCGCGCGGCCGATCGATACCGTACGTGCGCGACGCTCTCGTCATCTCGCGCGAGACGGCCGCCACCCACGCCAAGCACGTCTACGCCAAACTCGACGTGCACTCTCGCCAAGAGCTCATCGACCTCGTGCATTAGCTCGCACGTTGCCTTGCCATCCTGAGCAAGCGCACGGAAAGCCCCGCGTGCGGGGCTTTCCGTTAAGGGAGGGAGGGTTGGTTTTGGTGCTGCTTACGCTGCGCCTAAAGCGTGCTTGGCGGCGATGCGGGCGAAGGTGGCGGTGCGGCCCGCGTTGATGCCCGTGAAGTTGCTGGGATAGTTGTGCGGGTAGAAGCCGCCCTGGTCGTTGCCGCAAACGTAGAGGCCCTCGATGACGCTGCCGTCCTTGCGCAGCGGCTGCGAGTCGGCGTTCGTGATCACGCCGTGGATGGTGACCAACAGCTCGCCGGCGATGCGCGCGGCGTAGAACGGCGGCTCGTCGACGGCGCTCAGGCGGTAGGCAGGCTTGCCGAAGTCGACGTCCTCGCCTGCAGCGACCAGTTCGTTATAGCGTTCGATGGTGGCCTTGAACGTGGCGGTTTGGTCGGCGTCGAACTTCATCGCTTTCGCCAGCTCGTCGAGCGTGTCGCGCTTCTTCAGCGCGCCGCTCTCGATGCGCGGCTCCAGCCAGAACGAGTCGAGGTGCTCCTTCGTGATGGCCTCGCAGTCGTACACGTCGGCGTTGAACGCGGTGCCCGACGGCGCGGGGAACAGGCGCGAGCAGCCGCAGGTGTCGAACCGCTCGATGTCTTCCCAGTAGCTGCCGTCCCAAACGATCCACGAGAAGTGGCCGGGCTGGTTCGCGCCGCCGGCGTAGCTCATGGGGTAGCACTGGTCCTCGTTCATGAAGCGCTCGCCGTTGGCGTTCACGTGGAGGAACGGCTGGCTGCCGGGAAGGAAGATGTCGCCGCCCTGGTAGGAGCCGTCGAACTCGGTGTCGTCGAACATGATGCCGCGGTTCCAGATCATGCAGGCGCCGCCCGCTTCCAGCTCGGCTCCCGCCCACAGCGCCATGCGGATGCCGTCGCCCTCCTCGGTGACGCTGTCGCGCAGCACGCACCAGTTGGAGTTGCCGGGGCACAGGTCCTGCAGCATCTCGTCGTTCGCGCCGTAGCCGCCCGTGCACACGATGACGCCGTTCTTCGCGTTGATCTGGATGACGCCCTTGTCCTTCGACTCCGCGATGACGCCGCACACCTTGCCCGACTCGTCCTGCACGAGCATCTTCGCGGGCGTCATGAACATGACTTCGCCACCCAGCTCGCCCAGCACCTCGTTCATCACTTCAAGGTGGGCGTACGCGCCGTAGTTCGGGCCGTCGGGGTTGTACTCGCCCATGCAGGGGTTATAGCACATGGCCGGGTAGTAGGCGTGCGGGTCGTCGGGCTTGTGCCATTCGAACGGGAACAGCATGCCCTTGGGCTCAAGCGTCTCCTTCATCCATTCGATCATCTCGCCAGACTTCTCGGCCCAGGTTTTGTACAGCAGCATGTTGGCATCGCCCGCTTGGGTCTGGTTCGCATGGTTCAGCAGGGTGGGGACGTCTTCGACATGGTCGGGCTCCAGCGCGGAGTTGAGCGCGCCGATAGCCTCGCGTGCGGCGGCGATGTTGCCGCCCTTTTCCAGCACGATGACCTTCGCGCCGTTCTGCGCGGCCGTGGTGGCGGCCACGAGCCCGCCGTTGCCGGCGCCTACCACCACGAGGTCGGCTTCCAGCGTCTCGGCGATGTCGGCGGGCATATCCGGCTTGTCGCGCCAACTACCCTGCGCGTCGGCGTCGGCCTTGCCGCTCTTTCCGCCTTCGGCCTGCGCTTGCGGCGCGCATCCGGCCAGCGCCCCGGCTGCGGCCAGCGCGCCCGTCGCGGTGATTCCCGCCAGGAAGTTCCGGCGGCTGATGGTTCGTTCTCCCATGATTCCCTCCTCGTTTGTTCGGTTTCAACGAGGTGCATGCTACGCGGGTCGCGGAGCCGCGTCATCGCGCGGATTGGGGTATATTCGCCTGTGTCCAGGCAAAACAACGAAGATACCCGAAAACGGGGGAGGGCTGCCGAACGCGGTTTGCGAGGACGGGCGGCGCGCGGCGCCATGCGCGAGGTGCTATCATGATGCGTTGCATGCGACGGGCGGCGCGAAAGGGAGTGCTTCATGGAGCGGACGGACGAGCGGTACAGGCGATACGTGGCCATCCTCGAAGAGGAGCTCGTCGCCGCGATGGGATGCACCGAGCCCATCGCCATCGCGCTGGCGGCCGCGCGGGCGCGCGAACTGCTGGGCGCGGAACCTGCCCGCGTGGAGGTGGAGGCCAGCGGAAGCATCATCAAGAACGCGAAGAGCGTGGTGGTGCCCCATACCGGCGGCCTGAAGGGGATCGAGGCCGCTGCGGCTGCGGGCATCGTGGCGGGGCGCGCCGAGCGCAGCCTCGAAGTGATCGCCGAGGTTTCGCCCGAGGAGATTGCGGGTATCGCGGCCTATGTGGAGCGCGCGTCCATCGCGGTTGAGCGCGCCGCATCGGAGCTGGACTTCGACATCGTCGTGCGCGTGTTCTCGGACGCGGAGGCGCAGGCGGCGGACGCGGAGGCTGATGCCTGCGCCTCTCCCGCTCGCAGCGCGCTCGTGCGCATCGCCGACTTCCATACGAACATCGTGCGCGAGGAGCGCGACGGGGAGGTGCTGCGCGACGTGGCGGTGCCCTCCGTTGGCGGCTCGGCCGACGGGATGACCGATCGCGGCGTGCTGTCGATGGAGGGCATCTGGGACTTCGCCATGACCGTGGAGCTGGATGACGTGCGAGACCTGCTGGATCGCCAGATCGCCTGCAACGGCGCCATCGTCGACGAGGGGCTGGCGGGCGACTGGGGCGCGAACATCGGCAGCGTCATGCTGGGCGCCTACGGCGACGACGTGAAGGTACGCGCGTGCGCGTGCGCCGCGGCGGCGTCCGACGCGCGCATGAGCGGCTGCGAGCTGCCCGTGGTCATCAACTCCGGCAGCGGCAACCAGGGCATCACCGTGTCGGTGCCGCTCATCGTGTACGCGCGCCACCTGGGCTCTTCCGACGAGCAGCTCTACCGCGCGCTCGTGCTGTCGAACCTCGTGGCCATCCATCAGAAGACGGGTATCGGACGGCTGTCGGCGTTCTGCGGCGCGGTGTGCGCGGGCGCGGCGGCGGGCGCAGGCATCGCGTATTTGGATGGCGGCGGCTACTGCGAGGCCTGTCATGCCGTGGTGAATGCGCTGTCTATCGTGGCCGGCATGGTGTGCGACGGCGCGAAGCCCTCGTGCGCCGGCAAGATCGCGTTCTCGGTGAACGCGGGCATCCTGGGTTACGTCATGTACCGTGACGGCCAGCAGTTCTACGGCGGCGACGGCATCGTGAAGAAGGGCGTCGAGAACACCATCGACAGCATCGCCCGCCTCGGCCGCGACGGCATGCGCGCCACCAACGACGAGATCATCAGGATCATGCTGGGAGCGTGAATCGCGGGACGAGCGAAGGGAGGTAATGAACTGTCAACCCCGTCCCTTCGTCTCGTCACTGGGAGTCAACGGGAATGAGTCAACGTCTCGTCTCGAACCGGCGAACTTCGCTCGAATTCCTCGAACGTGGGCGTGAATCGGGAGCCATGGCAATTACGCCCTCGCCTGAAGCCGCATATCGTCGTAGGTTCGAAATGCGACCAGGCCTTTTGCGTGTGCTTCCAGCGAGAAGCGCGTTTCGAGCGCTTGAGAATTGACATGGCTACCGTTTTGCGCCCACAAGGCGAAAAGGGGGCGGCGAGGGAAGATGAATGAGACGTTGACCCCGTCCCCTCGGCTCCTCTTCCGCGTCCTGGCTTGTGATACCATGGTTCGCGATTGGAACGGGAGGGGATTGCATGGCTGACGTGCGGAAAGCGGACAGCGAAGAGCGGGTGTCGCCGCTGGCGGAGCAATGGCCGTACCTGCGGTTCTTGGGACTGGGCGCATGGTGGGCGTGGATTTGGCTGTGCTACAACTCGACGGAGATCATGCGCATGTTCCCGGCGGGCGACCAAACGGCCAACGTGCTGCAGATGTACCTGTTCTCCACGTTGGGCATCGCGGCATCGATGTTCGCGGCAGCGCTGGCATGGAAACGCGTCACGGTGCTCGTGGACAAGCGGTTCGTCGTTGTCGGGTTCGGCGCGTTCGCCGGGCTATCGACCATCTTGCTGGGATTCTCGGTGGTCATGGGGGCGGGCGTGTTCTTCTTCCTTGCGGCGGTGTTCACGGGCATCGGCACTTCGTTTCTGTGCTTGAAGGTGGGGCGCGTCTACGGCAGCGTGTCTTTGGGCGATTCGCTGACGGCGGGCGCCATCTCGCTCGTGTTCGCGTCGCTGCTGTACTTCGCCGGCGTGGGCATCGCGCCCGAGCTGCGGCTGTTCTACCTGGCCGCTTTGCCGTTGGTATCGGCGTTGCTGCTGGTCATGGGGGCGGCAGACCCCTTCCCGTCGGCGATGTCGGGCGCAGGCGAAGATCTTGATCGGCGCTCGCCGGAACGGCGCGTGTACCGCAAGCTCGTGGCGGCTTCGGCGCTGGTGGCGTTGACGGCGGGCATCGGCAAGGGCGTGTCGAGCGCGCTCGTTCCCACCGAGACGTTCGCGCGCGAAGGCGGCATCATCGTGCTGTGCGTGGGCGTGATCGGCGTGCTGATAGCCTATGTGGTGAACCGCGGCGACGCCGTGCGCGGGGCGCGGCAGGTGTACTCCGGGCTCATGGTGCTGGGCGTGGCCATGATGTTGTCCACGTGCTTCGGCTTCGACATCGCGTATTTGAGCGTGGGCAAGGAAAGCTTGTGGCTCGTGTTCTCATGCTTCATGGCCTACCTGGCGTTTCGCTACGACTTCTCGCCGGTGCGGATGTTCGCTATCGGGCAGGGCGTGTACTTCCTCGCTTCCACGGCGGGCTGGGCGGTCGGCTCGGCCCTGGCCCCGTACTACGGCGATTCGATGGTGCGCATGGGAACCGGCATCGCGCTGGCGTTCATGGTGATCGTCGTGCTGGTGTACGTGTTCCCGGAGATCGACCTCAAGCGCGTCATGGCGTGGTCGGTGGACAGCGAACGGGGCGAGCGCGCGCCGGTCAAGCGCGCAACGGTGCCCGCGTTCGCATCGGCGTCTGCGGGCGATGCCGAGGTTGCCGCCTCCATCGGGGTGGCGCGCGCAACCGATCAGCGCTACGGCCTGTCCTCGCGCGAGCTGGAGATCCTCGACCTGTTCGCCCAAGGGCGCAGCGCGAACTGGATCGCGGACAACCTCACCATCTCCAAGAACACCGTGCGCTCCCACCTGCGCGCCATCTATACGAAGCTCGACGTGCACACCCGCCAAGAGCTGCTGGACTTCTTGGGGGAGTAGGGGGCGGGGAAGCCTACGCCTCGTCGCGCATCACCGGGTCGCTCGGTTTTGCGGCGATGCGGATGGACGACGAGGGGCAGTGCTTGACGCATTCTCCGCAACGGGTGCATTCGCCCAGCTGCACGGCGGCGTCGGCGGCGTGCAGGTTGATGCGTTCGGCGCATACGGACGCGCAGACCGTGCAGGGTCTGCCTTCGGACGCCTGCAGACAGGTGGATGCGTCGACGCGCGGGCGAAACAGACGTGCGAACTGGCCGAACACGTTGAGCAGCCCGGCGACGGGGCAAAGGTTCATGCACCACTTGCGATACAGCACCAGCTCGATGGCGAGCGCTGCGGGGAACACGATTGCCGACAGGGTCACCTGCTTGTCCACGATGAGGTGCCACAGCGACCCCACCGTGCCGAACGTCAGCCCGATGGGGCACACGAGGCAGAACAGCGGGATGCCCGCAATCAGCGTGGCGACGAGGACGACGCCCAGCGCCCAGGTGCGACGGTCGCGTGCAAGATGGCGGATGCTCGCGGCCAGCCCCTTCGCTTCACGGGCGGCCGAGCATGTGCGCTGCGCTGTTGCGGGGGCCGTCGCGGCGTCGTGGACGGATTCGGCCTTCGGCTCCCGCTTGAAGAACCCGCGGATCCTCGGGGCGGGGCAGCCCCAGGCGCACCAGGCGCGGCCGAACAGCAGCGCGAACGCAAAGACCACGGCCAGCGAGATCAGCGTCACGGGCACGAGTGCCTTGGATGCTAGCAACGCCTCGATGCCGCCGAGCGGGCACAGCAGGAAGAACTGGCCGAGGCCGAACGACGAGGGCGTGCCCAGACCCAAATCGAAGGCCAGCGACGCGATGACCGCGACGAACACCAAGGCCAGCGTCGCGACGCGCGCTTTCGTAATGCGATCGCCCTGCTTCATCATGCACCTTCCCTTGCTCGGAACGTCTTTTCGGTAACCACTTCGATGCCGCGCGCCTTGCCGCCGCTGAAGGACGTGAACACGTTGGCCGGGCAGATCTTGACGCACTCGCCGCAGCCGTTGCACTTCGCGGCATCCACGACGGGCCGGCGCCCTGCATCGAAGGAGAGCGCCTCGTACGGACACGCATCAACGCAGATGCCGCAGCTGTTCGTCTCCAGAAACGCCAGGCAACGATCCTCGTGCAGGATGGCCGCGCCGATGCGCCCCCGATCCGGCGCGTACGGATCCACCTCGCCGATGGCGGCGGTGGGGCATACCTCGCGGCATTTGTCGCAGAACGTGCAGCTGTCGTTGGCGAAGCTGAGCATCGGCGTGCGGGCTTGCAGCGGCCCGCGCTCGATGCCCAGCGGCTCCAGCACATCGGTGGGGCACACGTCGATGCAACGCGCGCATTTGATGCAGCGCGCCATGAACTCGTCTTCCGGAAGCGCGCCGGGCGGGCGCAGCACGTCGGCCTCGGCGACGAAAGGCCGCACGCCGGCGCCGACCACGACGCTGGCGACGAGCGCCGCGCCTCCGATGACGAACGTCCTGCGCGTCGGGTTGTTCGCTGACATGGCGAAACCTCCGCTTACGCCGCTGCGTCGGCGCCGTCGAGCTGCGCCAGAATGTCGCGCAGCAGGTCGCATCCCTGCTCGAGCGCACCCTGAGCCACCAACAGCATGCCCGGGTAGAACGTGAGCTTCGCGTACTCCCGCGCCACGTCCAGCAGGGCGGGGATCCAATTCAGCAGATGCTGCTCGATGAATTCCAGCTGGCGCACCACGTTGCGGCGCAGCTGAGCTTTGTTCTTCGCCTGCGCCCATTCCAGCGCGCGCTCGTTCATGTTGACGAGGTATTCCAGCTCGAAGGCGAGGTGGTCTTCCGGTTCATGCAGGTCGGGATTTACCTGGAATCCGTCTTCGAGGAAACGCGCCACCACGTCGTCACGGGCGTCTCCCATCATGATGCGCTCCTCGCCGGTGAACACCGACTCGTAGGGCACGGCCGTCTGGCGCTCTTTGGTGAACACGCCGGCGGCAAGGAATACGCGTGCGTACTCGCAGGCCAGCTGCGTGCGCCGGTCGGTCGCGGAGAACGAGAAGTAGCGGCGCACGAGGCGATAGCCCTCGTCCAGATGCGCGTTGCCGGTGTCGGAGGGATAGTCGGCAACGGCCAGCTCTTCGATGGCTTCGAGGTTGAGTTCCTTGAAGAATACCTGCGAGAGGAACCGGTACGTTTCGGCGCTCTCGGCGAAGAAGTCGAGCAGTTCGGTATGGGTGAGCATGAGGCATTCCCCTTTCGATTGTCCGTATCGTCATGCTGGTCATTTGCTGGTTGACCGTAGGGGCGGCCTGCTGGCCGCGCGGCGTGGCGAGTCGCAAGCCCCTCGCCACGTTGCGGCGAGCGCACAATGCGCTTGCCGCATGGTTTCTCGCGTCGGAAGCTTTCGGCACCGGGCGGCCAGCAGGCCGCCCCTACGGCAACCTGCGATCTTGCGCTTACGGGCGGCTGGCAGGCCGCCTCTACGGTCGATCCCTGCGATTGTCGGAAAGGAGCTTCCGATGCGGCAGATGGGGGCTGCGACTCGCGTCGCAGCCCCCCGCCTTGTCTACTCCAACGCCATCAAAAAGAAGTCCATGAACGGAGTGCCGATCAGCCACATGGCCGCGCGCAGCGCGATCGCGGCCACGACGCCCGCCACGAGCGCGATCGCGCCCATCGCCAGCGCGTTCTTCGGCTGCTTGAGCGCCACGGCGCCGCATACGACGACCGCGGCCAGCGCCGCGAACAGGGCGACCACCCACGCAACCGCGCCGTTGTCGGCGGCGGCCACGTACGGCCCCGCGGCGATGCAGAACGCGGCGGCCAGCACGGCTCCCAATGCTCCGCCGACGACGGCCATCAGCCCTGCAAACGATACGGCCTGCTCGTCGCGTTTCTGCACCGCTTTCAGCAGCAGGTTCAACCCGGCGCCGGCGGACGCGGCCGTGCCGAAGTAGGCCAGCGGCAGCGTCACGGTCTGCCATGCAGGACGAGCCTCCATCAGGTAGGACGATCCGCAGGCGTAGGTGAACACCATGCCCACGAGCAGCCCTAAAACGCCCACCGCGGTGCGCGCCTTCTCAGACGAGTTCCGTGCAAGCAGCACGAAGTACACGGCCAGGATCACGCACAGCACGCCGATCATGGCCGCCTCGATGAAGATGCCCGAGGTGGGGTGGTTCAGCGCCTCCAGGATGCGATCGACATGGCTGAGGTGCATGACCGACATGCAGCCGCCGACGGCCACTAGCACGAAGGCCGTTATCGTCTCCATCTTGCCGGGTGCGGCGTCCTTTTTCAGCAGGCTGCCCAGCATCGAGAAGGCGAACAGCCACGCGCCGGCTCCGCTGACGACGGTGAACAGGACCAATGCCCACTGGATTTCCATTAGTCCACGCTCCCTTC
Source organism: Eggerthella sp. (assembly GCF_048329335.1). Lineage (NCBI taxonomy): Bacteria > Bacillati > Actinomycetota > Coriobacteriia > Eggerthellales > Eggerthellaceae > Eggerthella > Eggerthella sp. Next base: position 9,014 of record NZ_DBFEGU010000467.1, read on the forward strand.
GGTCGTCACGTACAAATTGGTGGTCTGCGTCAGATCGTCGGCGCGCCATTCGCCGAATTTCGGCGACAGGATGTAGGCGGAAAGCGGTCCGTTGCCCGCGTCGGGCATGTAGTGAATCGCATCGGGCGCGGCCGCTGCCAGCTCCTTCGACACATCGGAATTCGGATCGTCCAAATCGCCGTAGAAGCGGGCCTTGCCGCAGCAGTTCTTCACGCATGCCGGCAGTTCTCCTGCGGAGGTCAGGTGGTTGCACAACGTGCACTTCTCAACGACGCGCTGCGCTTTGTTCCAGCTGCGCACGCCGTAGGGGCAGGCCATCATGCAGTACTTGCAGCCGATGCACTTCTCCTTGTCCACCAGCACCATGCCGGTGGCCTCGTCGCGATACGACGCGCCGGTGGGGCACACGTGGGTGCAGGGCGATTCTTCGCACTGCTGGCACATCACGGGCAGCCAGTAGGTGGACACGTGGGGGAACTCGCCGAACGGCTCCACCTGCACCACTTTGTTCCAACGTTCGCCCAGGGCGATGTCGTTCTCCATCTTGCACGCCACTTCGCAGGCGTAGCAGCCGATGCAGCGATCGAGGTTGATCACCAAGCAATTACGCGCCATAGACGGCATTACCTCCTCCGGTGTTCTCAGACGGTTCGGGCAGCCACGGGGTGAAGTCCTCGGGCTCGGTCCACACGCCCTCCGGCGCGCCGTCTGCCTTGGTTATCTTGATGGTGATGCCGCGCAGGGTATAGGTTCCGTACACGTCGTTGAACGGGCATTCGTCGTTGTTCTGGGTCAACAGGTTGATGTTCATCGCCTGCCACGCGCGGTTCGGGTCGTCCGAGTCCAAAAGCTCCGGGTTCCAGAAGCGCTCCTGGTAGATCACCTTCGGCGCCACGCTCTTCGTGACGCGGGCGCGGCCCTGGGTTTTGCCGCGGCGCGATTCCAGCCACAGCCAGTCGCCGTTCTCGATGCCGATCTCGCGCGCGGTTTCCGGGTTGATCCACGTCTCGGGATAGGGGTACAGCTCGCGCGTGTAGGGCGTGTTGCGCAGCGTGCCGTGGTGGAAGAACGGGATGCGGCCCTGGGTGAGCACGTAGGGGTACTCGGTGTCGGTGAGCGGCGACTCGAACGGTTCCAGGTAGTACGGCAGCGGGTTGTAGTTGTCGGATTTGGGGTACACGTCGGTGGCCGGCTCCATGCTGCCCGAGCCGTCGATGGCGCCCGTGTTGCCCAAGAGGATGTTGCCGTCGAAGTACGGCTCGCAGCGCTTCGACGTGGTGTGGAATCCGGCCGGCAGCTCCGGGTTCTCCTCGTCGGGGAACAGATGGCTGTTGTACGACTTCTCAGCGTACTCCTCGATGGTCTGGTACTCGCTGGGCGCCTGCGCGTCGAACTTCTCCCAGTTCCAATCGTCGGTGCCGTAGTAGAAGCTGCCCACGAAGTAGCCCACGTAGTCCTTGTACTCCTCGTAGGTGCGCCAGTACGTGCCGTAGAACTTGCCCGCAATGTCGGGGTTGAAGGAGTCGATGGCGCGCTGATGGCCGCGATCGGCCAGCGCCGCGGCCAGCCACGACCAGTGCATGCACTCGTCCACGGCCTCGTAGAGCTGCGTGCAGGGACGGCGGATGGCGTAGGTGTTCAAGCGGTCCTGCGCGTACGCCGTTTCAAGCCACTCGGCGGTGGGCAGCACGTAGTCGGCCAGGCACACGCTGGTGGTGGTCCAGTGCATGTACATGTGCACGTTTAGCTCGGTGGTCATCATGGCGTTGTAGAAGCGCGTGGCGTTGCCGATCATGGCCAGCTTGTTGCCGCTGCGCTCGATCCAGATGCGTGGACGGTAGGGCTCGCCGGTCTCAATGGCCTTGAGCACCGTGGGGATGTGGCTGGCCAGCCAGTGGCCCAGGCCCTTGTGCTCGGTGTAGCCGAGGCGCGCGTTCGCCTCTTCCTCGGGCATGCGCAGCGGGTGGTCGGGATGGTGCAGGCCGAAGGGTTGCACGACGTAGTTGCACGGCTCGACGTAGCAGGGACGGTCCTGCACGATGGAGCCCGGCTGGCGGATGCAGCCCATGAGGATGTCGAGGACGGCGTCGCCCTGCGCGGCCTGCGCGGAGTTGCGGGCCTGGTCGGTTGCCACGCCCAGCGAGATGCCCGCGTTCGGGCATCCTTCGACGTAGATATTGATGGCCTCCTCGATCTCGCCGGCGTCCAGCCAGCAGATCTCGGCCGCTTTCTCAAGCGTCCATTCGGCCACGTGGTCCTTCATGATCTGGAACGCGGTGCGCGCCTTCTCGCCGTTCGGCAGCTCGTAGGTGCCGAACATCTCGGGATCGAGCGCCTTGTCGAAGGGGTAGGGCATGGCCTTCGCACTGTTCGTGTTCTTGTCCCACACGACGTACTCGTCCTCGCCGCCCAGGTCGAGCTCGCTGGCGGGGTACGTGAGGCCGGTGTCCTCGTGCACGAGGAAGGGCAGGTTGGTCCACTCGCGGCAGAAGTCCTGATCCCACAGCTCGTGCTCGATGATGTAGTTCATCCAGGCCAGCATCAGCGCCACGTCGGTGCCGGGGCGGATGGCCAGCCACACGTCGGCGCGCGCGGCATCGGGCGTGAGGCGCGGGTCGATGACGACGGTCTTCATGCCGGCGTTGCGCAGGTCGGTGACCACACGGCCGGTGGAGCCGATGCCGTGGTAGCTGGGCCCGACGCCCCACATGACGTAGGTTTTCGTGGGCGTGCATTTGTCATCGGGCAGGATGCCGGGGAGGTACACCTCGGTCACCGGGCCGTCGGCCAGCGACGTGTCGGCTGTGCCGTTCAGGCAGAACTCCATGTGGTTGCGCGGCAGGTAGCACTGCGCGCAGCCGGGCTCGAAGAAGTTGCCGCCGCCCCATACGGAGAGGAAGCGCGCCGGGCTGAAGAACTGCGGGTTGCCGCCGCCGCCCGTGGAGCACACGAGGCTCTTCGGGCCCTCCTTCTGGTAGTACTCCCACATCACGTCCGCGATCTCGTTGATGGCCTGTTCCCAGGAGATGCGCTCCCATTCGTTGGAGCCGCGCTCGCCGATGCGCTTCATGGGGTACTTGATGCGGTTGGGGTTGTACAGCGCCTGGATGCCGGCGAGACCCTTCGCGCAGGCTGCGCCCTTGTTCATGGGGTCGTCCGGGTCGCCTTCGAGCTTGACGACCTTGCCGTCGCGCACGTGCGCGATCATGCCGCAGTTGTTGAGGCAGGCGCGGCAGATGGTCCTGATCTTCTGCGTTTCGCCCGACTCGGCCGCCACGGCGGGTTCGACCTGCACGAGGTTCGACCCTACCGAGCCGCTCATCGCGGCGGCGGCAGCAGCGAAAGCGCCGAGCTTCACGAAGCTGCGCCGGCTGATGTCTGTAGTAGCCAAAACGTTCCTTCCCTTCTCGTCCGTGTTCAGTGCTGATGGCAGTGCTATTCGGAGCCTGCGGGCGTCCCCTACGGCTGGATCCGATGAAAGAGATGCTCGGGGCTGCGCGATGCGCGCGGCGCGCATCGGCGTGTCCGAGGGAGGTCCCGAGCCTCCGGAGGGGGTGGAGGCTCGGGAAGGGGTGGGTGAGGGGCGCTATGCGGCGGCGACGGCCTTGCCTGCGTCGGTGGTGCGCCAGCGGCCGTCCCATGCGATGCCGCCCGCGGTTTCCAGCGCGTCGATGAAGTACTGAGGGTACACGGTGGTGCGCTGCGTGGCGGGGCCGGGTTGGAGCTGCGGCTGGGCGTCGATGGTGCGCTCGAGGTCGGCGCGGGACGCTCCTTCGTCGGCGCTGCATGCGTCGAGGATGGCGGCGAAAACATCGCGGTACGCGGGCTTGCTTCGGATGAGCGCGCAGAGCGTCGCTTCGGGCGCGTAGGCTGCGAGGAGCTCGCGGCCGGTTTCGGTGATGGCGATGCGCGCTTCGGCGACGGCGTCGTCGGGGACGGCGGGATCCAGCTGGAGGTCGTCCAGGGTGCCGTCGTAAGGCTCGCCGTTCACGAGCAGCCGTTCGATCAGCGCGTCGTTGCGCACGAGGATGTCCACGCAGGTTGCCGGGCTCTGCTGGTAGGCATCGTCCCAGGTTGCGCTCGCGCGCTCTTCGACGGCGGTGCGGCTTTCGTCGGCTTGCTGCGCGACGACGGCCAGGACGGCCAGCAGCGGCTTCTTGAGCATCGGATTGTGCTCGATCACATCGGTTGTCATGGTGATTCCCCCTTGGCTTCGCTTGCAACGGCAAGAGTGTAGGCCGCGCCGGATGCGCCGCGCATGCTCAGAAAAGGAGGTAATCACCGGGGAGGAGGACGATCTTCAAGCGTCACAAAAGGACTAGTCTGATCGTTCGTGCAGATGAAAATTATTCTTAATTGGATAGCGTGAGAATGAGTCAGCGGGAATGGGTCAACGAGGCGGGGTCAACGTCTCGTTTCGAAACGGCGAACCTCGCTCGAATTCTTCGAACGTGGGCGCGAATCGACAGCCATGACATTTTCTCTCTCGCCTGAAGCCGCATATCGTCGTAGGCTCGAAATGCGACCAGGCCTTTTGCGCGCGCTTCTAGCGAGAAGCGCATTTCGAGCACTTGAGAATTGTCATGGCT
>NZ_DBFEGU010000468.1:0-19817 GCF_048329335.1 Eggerthella sp.
AACGCGTACATGCTGTAGACGTAGGCCGTGGTGATGCCGAGCGCCACGAGCGTCATCATGGCGGGCTTGCGGTTGCGCACCTCGTCCGCCGCGCCGCGCAGAAACGGCCAGCCGCCGTAGACGAACAGCACCGTGGCCAGCGCGGCCACGAGCCAGTCCGAGCCGGGAAACGACAGCGTGATGGGCAGCGCGAGCCCCATCGGCGACGACAGCAGCAGGATGGGAACCGCCAGCACGAGGCTCACGAAGAACCGCCGCTTGAGGTTCACTCCGTGCATCATCATGCCGCCGGAGGAGGATCGTCGTCCTCTGTTCGCGGGCTCGCCCATCGTCTGCACCTCGCTTCCGTAACGCATACGACGCTCAGCGTACCGGGCTTCGCCGCGGCAGCGGGGCGCAGGTTGATTCGTTACGGAACGGAAGGCGCCTGGAAACCCAGGTCGAGCAAGCAGGGCGGGAACGCGGCCGCTTGCAAATTGCGTGAAGATCCTCCGCCGATTCTGCCGCCGGGACAATTCCCAGCATAGTATACTGAGACGCGATACCAGTTCGGCGGAACACGGATGAAAGTGCAGGACATGGCTCAAAACCTCTACTCCGACACGCGCGGGCAAAGCGAGCGCCCCGTCACCTTTACGGAAGCCGTCATCGACGGCCTGGCCGCGGGCGGCGGCTTGTACGTGCCCGAACGCATCCCCGAGCTTTCCCTCGACGAGATCGGAGCGCTGGCCGAGCTGCCGTACGCCCAGCGCGCGGCGCGCATCTATCGGGCGTTCGACGTGGATCTGCCCGCCGAAACCGTCGAAGCGCTTATGGCCCAGGCTTACGGCGACAACTTCGACGACGAGCGCATCTGCCCCATCACGTCGCTTTCGGCCGACACCCACGTGCTGGAGCTATGGCACGGCCCCACGAGCGCGTTCAAGGACATGGCGCTGCAGTGCCTGCCGCGTTTCTTCTCCGCAAGCGCCGCCCAGCTGCGCGAGCAGGGCAAGCTCGACCACGACTTCCTCATCCTGGTAGCCACCTCGGGAGACACGGGCAAAGCCGCGCTCGAGGGCTTCCGCGACGTGGACGGCGTGTCCATCGGCGTCATGTACCCCGACGGCGGCGTGAGCGACATCCAGTTCAAGCAGATGGCCACGCAGCGCGGGCGCAACGTGCAGGTATGGGGCGTGCGCGGAAACTTCGACGACTGCCAGACGGGCGCGAAAAACGTGTTCGGCGACGAGGCCTTTGCGAAGAAGCTGCAGGACGAGCACCGCATCGCTCTTTCCAGCGCGAACTCCATCAACTGGGGGCGCCTCATGCCCCAGATCGTGTACTACGTGTCGGCCTACGCGCAGCTGGCGGCCGACGGCAAACTGAACCTGGGCGACGAGCTGGACGTATGCGTGCCCACGGGCAACTTCGGCAACATCCTGGCCGCCTACTACGCCAAGCGCATGGGCGTGCCGCTGGGCATGCTGTACTGCGCCAGCAACGAGAACCGCGTGCTCACCGACTTCATCAACACGGGCACCTACGACATATCCGAGCGCCCCTTCGTGCTGACGCCCTCGCCGTCCATGGACATCCTCGTTTCGTCGAACCTGGAGCGTCAGCTGTTCGAGCTCACGGGACGCGACGCCGCCGCCATAGCCGGCTGGATGGCCGACCTGCGCGGGCAGCGCCGCTTCCGCGTGGACGAAGAGACCTTCGCCCGCGTGCGGGAGCTGTTCGCGTCGGACTCCATCGACAACGCCACGTGCCTGGACACCATCAAGCGCGTGTTCGAGCAGCACGGCTACCTGTTGGACCCGCACACGGCCGTGGCCTACCAGACCGCCGAGAACCTTCGGGGCGAGAACCCCGTGCTCATCGCGAGCACGGCGCACTGGGCCAAGTTCGGCGACAACGTGTACCGCGCGCTGCACGGCATCGAGCCTGGCGCGCCGCTGCCCGACGACGTGGCCGCGCTGTCGGGCTGCAAGCTGAACGAGCTGATCGCGCGCGAGACGGGCGTCGACGACATCCCCCACGGCCTGGCTGAGCTGGACGCGCTTCCCATCCGCTTCGACGAGGTCATCGACGGCGGCACGAACGACATCGAGGCGGCGGCACTGCGTTTCCTCGAGCACCTGGACGACTGACGCGCATGCATGCGCAAGCAACAAGCAAAGGACGGAATCCCATGAGCGACCTTGCGAACCTGAAGCCGACGATCAGGCTTTCCATCATGAACCCGGATGCCGAAAGCGGCTCTCTGTTCGGCCGCGGCATCGCCAGCCTGTGCCTGGGCGTGCGCGAAACCGGCTCGCTCAACGCCGCTGCCAAGGGCATGGGCATGGCCTACAGCAAGGCCTGGCGCATCATCAAGGACACCGAGGCGGCGCTCGACTTGCAGCTGCTGAACCGCGACGGCGCTCACGGCAGCGACCTGACCGAAGCCGGCAACAAGCTTTTGGATACGTACCTCGCCATCGAAGAGAAGCTGCAGAAAGAAGCCGAGGAGCTGTTCGAAGCGGCGTTCAAGTAGCCCCCGTCCCTTTGTCTCATTCCCCTGTCTCATTCAGCGGTCGCGGTAGTAGCGGACGACCAGCTGGGTGCGATTCTTCAGATCGAGCTTCTGGAGGATGGCGCTGATGTGGTTGCGCACCGTGCCCTCGCTGAGGTACAGCCTGGCGGCGATCTCCTTGTTATCGAGACCCTCGGCCACCAGCTCCACGATGGCAGATTCGCGCTCGGTGAGGCCGCTGCGCATCTCGCCGCCCGGCGCGTTCTCCGCGCATGCGGGTCCTCGACTCATAAGGACGTCCATGCGATCAAGCACCTCGCCGCCAAGCACGCTCTGACCGGCCATGACCGTGCGCAAGGCCGGCGCGATGGTGGCCACTTCCTGCTTGATGAGGTAGCCCTTCGCCCCCAGGCGCAGGGCGCGCACGATGTACTCATCGTCGGAGAACGTGGTGAGGAACACGATGCGCGCGTGCTTGTGCGCGCCCAGGATGCGCTCGGCCGCGCCGAGGCCATCGGAGCCCGGCATCTGGATGTCCATGAGCAACACGTCGGGCCGTTCGCGCTCGAACAGCTCGACCGCCTCGTCGCCGTCGGCGCCGAGCGCGCACACCTCCACGTCGTCCTGCGCTTCGAGGATGGTCTGCAGCGACATCCGAACGAACGGGTCGTCATCGACGATAAGCGTCCTGATCATGATTTCTCCTTCGACGGTTCTTTCGGCACGGTGGCGAACACGCGGAAGCCTTTGCGGTAGCCGGTGCGCAGGCGCCCGCCCAGCGAGCTCACACGCTCCTCCATCGTCTGCAAACCGATGCCGGCCTGCGCGGTCGGGACATCCACCGCCGTAGAACGTGCACCGTCGCGCGAACCGTTATCCTGCACGATGAGCTGGTAGAGAGCCGGGTATTCGATGACCGACACGTCGACGCGCGTGGCGTCGCTGTGCTTCGCCACGTTCGACAGCGCCTCGCGGACGACGGCCACCACGCCGTAGGCGACGGGAAGCGGCACATCCTGGACGTCGTACACGAGGCGCACGTCGTCCAAGCCGCAGGCGCCGATGACGCCTTCCAGACGCGCGCGTAGATCGAACGCATCGTCGTGCAGGTCGTGCACGCTTTTGCGCACCGTGTCCATGGCCTCGTGCAACGTCGCGCCCACCGATGCCAGCCCGCCGCGAACGCACTCGTCGTCGGCGTGCACCACTTGCAACGCCTCCACCTGCAGCACCGATCTTGTGAGCAGATGACCCACGTTGTCGTGTATCTCGCGGGCGATGCGGCTGCGCTCGGACAGGGTGGCCAAGCGCACCTCGTAGTCCTGCGCGGCCATGAGCTCGCGGTTCTTGTTCGCAAGCGACAGCGACGCCTCCTGCTGCTCGTCGCGCAGGGCGCGGTAGCGCTCGCGCTCCTCGCCCGCGCGTTTCGTGCGCCACGCCATGAGGCAGGCAGCCGCGCACAGCACGGCCGCGGGGACGAGCAGAACGTCCTGGGTGCGCAGCGCGGCCGCCAGCGGCATGATCCAGGACAGCCGCACGAGCCAGAACCGCTCGCCGAACAGCACGTACGCGACGACCGGCAGCAACGCGGAGAACTCCGGGACGAACAGCGCCGCCAGCTCGTACGCGCCCGCCGCCGCGAAGCGAAGCCGCGCATGCGGGTACACGTCGAAGCAGCACGCCACCACGATGGCGCACAGGAGCGCCGCGACATGCGCGCCGGAGAACGCCGCGAACGGCAAAAGCAGCAAGCACAGCGCAACGAGGATGATTTCGTCGATAACCCGATCCATGGCCATCAGTATAGCGGGCGGCAAGGCGCAGCGCGGCACGAGGACGCGACAAAATGACGAACCGGACGAGGTCCATGACAAATGTCATGGCTCCGGTTGAGACCGATGACGCCGCACACTTACGTGGAAACCGCTACAGGGGCATGATGGTGCCGACAACGAAATCGCGGAACGGAACCGCCACGAGGAGGAACCATGAACATCGTAGCCGTCGACAACTTGGTCAAGCGCTACAACGAGGTGCTGGCGCTCGATCATTTCAGCCTGCACATCGAATCGGGCGAAGTGTTCGGCCTTTTAGGACCGAACGGGTCGGGCAAGACCACCGCCATCAACTGCATCCTGCAGCTGCTGACCTACGACAAGGGCACTATCGAGTTGTTCGGCCAGACCATGCGCCCGTCCAGCTACGATTTGAAGCGCAGGATCGGCATCGTGCCGCAGAACGTGGCCGTGTTCGAGGAGCTGACCGTGCGCGAGAACATCGACTACTTCTGCGCGCTGTATGTGAACGACCGCGCGAAGCGCCGCGACCTTGTTGACGAGGCCATCGCGTTCGTCGGCCTGGAGGACTACGAGAAGTTCCGCCCGCGGAAACTCTCGGGCGGCCTGCTGCGTCGCCTGAACATCGCATGCGGCATCGCGCACAAGCCCGAGCTCATCTTCTTCGACGAGCCTACCGTGGCCGTGGACCCGCAAAGCCGCAACGCCATCCTCGAAGGCATCCAGAATATGAACCGCCAAGGCTCCACCGTGGTGTACACGAGCCACTACATGGAGGAAGTCGAGGAGATCTGCACGCGCATCATGATCATGGACCACGGCCAGGCGCTGGCCACGGGCACGAACGCCGAGCTCAAGGCCATGATCGGCACGGGCGAGAAGATCCAGATCGACGTGCCCGAGCTGGACGAAGCCACGTTGGCGCGCCTGGACGCGTTGCCCCATGTCACCCGCACGCTCTACCGCGAAGGCACGCTGGAACTGGCTTGCCAGAACGGCACGCACAACGTAAGCGACGTGCTGGCCGTGCTGCAGCGTGACGGCGCGCAGTTCGGGCGCATCTACGCCGAGCCGCCGACGCTGAACGACGTGTTCCTCGAGATCACCGGCACCGAGCTGCGCGATTAGGGGGCGGACATCATGTTCAACGTATTCAAAGGCGCACTGCTCGCGCTGGTGCGCGAGAAGAGCGTGTTCATCTGGTCGCTGGCGTTTCCCCTGATCCTGTCCACGATGTTCGTGTTCATGTTCGCGAACCTGGACGAGGCGGGGCAGTTCGAGCCCATCCCCACCGCGGTGGTGGCCGACGAGAACTACGACGCGGCGCCGGGGTTCTCGGAGATGATCGACACGCTGGCGGAGCCGGGAGCCGACCAGATGCTCGACGTGGCGCGCGTAGCCACCGAGCAGGAGGCGCGCGATCTCATGAGCGGAAACGATGCCGCAGGAGCGGGCTACTTCAACATCTCGGGCGATGGAGCGGCCGGGTATTTCACGGTTGACGCCGACGGCATGCCCACCGTGCACGTGAAGGCGGGGGTCACGCCCGACTCGCTGGACAGCGCCTACCAGTCCATCTTGAAGACCATCGGCGACGGATACGTGCGCAACGCGGCGCTCATCGAAGACGTCGCCGCCGAGAACCCCGCCGCGCTGGCCGACATGGCGGCGGTGGAAAAGCTGCTGGACGCCGGCGATCTCACCGAGAAGATCGACGTCACGCAGAACCCGCCCAAAGAATCCGTGCGCTACTTCTTCGCATTGCTGGGCATGGCGGCACTGTTCGGTGGGCAGATCGGGATGATCGCTATCTGCCGCACGCAGCCGAACCTGAGCGCGCTGGGGGCGCGGCGCGCCGTGGGAGCGCTCAGCCGCGCGAAGACGCTGACGGCGACGCTGGCCGCCAGCTGGGTGCTGACGTTCGCCTGCATCGCCATCGCGTATCTGTACATCCGGTTCGTCGCCGGCGTGGATTTCGGCGGACGAGATGCGATATGCATCGCCGTGATCGCCGCCGCGGCCTTGACGGCGACGGCGTTCGGCACGCTGCTGGGCTCGCTGCCGAAGATCGACGAAAGCGTGAAGGGCGGCATGCTGTCCGGCATCGTGTGCTTCGCCTCGCTGTTCGCCGGGCTGTACGGCTCGCCCACGATGAAGCTGGCCGATACCGTGAACGCGGCGGTGCCCGCGGCGCAGCTGGTCAACCCGGCCGTGCAGATATCCCAAGCGTTCTACAGCATCATGTACTACGACACCTACCAGCGCACGATCGAGCACATCCTGATCCTGCTGGCCATGGCTGCGGTACTGTTCGCCGCGTCGGCTCTGTTCATAAGGAGGCAGCGCTATGCAAGTCTTTAAAACCGCGATCAAGACGGTGCTGCGGCACCCGATGTACCTCATCGTGTACGCCGGCTTCCTGAGCATGATGGGCGTGTTCATCGCAAGCGGCCTGACGTTCGGCGGCACGAACGACAGCGAGTTCTCGCCGTACGAGACGAAGTTCGCCGTGATCGATCGCGACGGAAGCGCGCTGTCGGACGGGTTGGCGGCCTACTTGCGGGAGCAGGGCATCGAAGTTCCCATCGAAGACAGCCAGATGGCGTTGCAAGACGCCGTGGCCAAGGGTCAGAGCTCGTACATCCTCATCGTTCCGGAAGGGTTCGGCGACGCGTTCGTGGAAGCCGCGCGCACCGGCGACGAGCTGCCGACGCTCGAGACGGTGTACAGCTTCTACTCCACCGAGGGCAGCCTGATGGACCAGATGGTGAATTCGTACCTGGGCATCGCGGGCGCGTACGCCGGCCTCGAAGGATCGGCTTCGCAGGGCGATATCGTGCAGCACGCAGCCGAGGCCATGGCCGAATCGGCGGAAACGGACAGCGTGGAAGTGGGCGGAACCTCGTCCGAGGCGCAGCGGTTCGTGTTCTTCCTCCAATGGGGCACCTACACCCTGTTCGCCTCCATCATCGTGTGCGTCGGCGTGATGATGACCACGCTCAACCGCACCGATCTGCGCCGACGCAACCTCGTGTCGCCGCTGCCGTCCCTGTCCTACGGGCTGCAGCTGGCGGCGAGCAGCCTGCTGGTCATGACGGCGGTGTGGCTGTGGACGATCTGTTTGGGATTCACCGTGTTCCATGAGGCTACGTCGATGATCAGCGGTCCGGGGCTCGCGCTGATGGTCGCGGCGTCGTTCGTGTTCGCCACGATCCCGCTTTCGGTGGGCTACCTGCTGGGTCAGCTGGGCGTGGGAGAATTCGCCAGCAACGCCTTGGGCAACATCCTGGGCATGGTGATCTCGTTTCTGGGCGGCGCCTGGATATCGTTCGACCTGCTGGATCCGTCCGTGCAAATGCTGGCGCACTTCTCGCCCGCCTACTGGTACACGGGCGCGCTGCAAGCAGCGGCCGACATGGGCGCGGCCACGCCGGAGGCGGTGATACCCATTCTGGAGAACATGGGCGTGATGCTGCTGTTCACGGCGGCGATATTCGCGGTGGCGCTGGTGGCGGGACGGCTGCGCGTGCAGAGCTCGGAAGCCGGGGGCAATGCCGCTGCGGCGCACGCCACGCACGGGTAGGCGCACGAGCGAGGGCGGGAACCGCGTCGGTCGATGGCGAGGGCCCCGCCCTCGCCATCGGTCCGGGAGAACGTTCCTGCCTGACTGCTGGAGTCTAGCCCTCGCGCTACGAAGCCGTTTCCGCGACGCTTTCGAGGCGGTCGCTCTTGCGCGGGCGGCCCGGCTTCGGCGGGTTGTTCAGACGCTCCTTCACGCTGGAAAGGTACACGTAGTTGTCGCGGCCCTGCTTCTTGGCGGCAAGCTGGCCCGAGCAGATCATCTGGCGCACGCGGGCATCGCTCACGCCGAGCAGGTGCGCCGCCATCTTCGTGGTCAGCACGCCCCGCTCGGTATCGACGTCGACCGATAGAGCGACCAGCAGGCCTTCGTGCTCGATCGGGTACGTCGGCTTCGGCAGAGGCTTGTCGAGCTGCAGGTAGTCGTCGATGAGGAGCCAGAGGACTTCCGCAGCCATCGCGACGGCATCTTCCATGTCGTCACCGCAGGTGTAGCCGTTCTCGAAATCGACGAACTGCACGCTATAGCCGTCCAACTCGTTCTCCGTGAAAATCGCAGGATACATGTAACGCATGGTTCGTCCTCTCTCGCGCTTTTTCACACCTCAGCGCCACCGAGCGGTTTTGCGGATGCTCTCCCATAATCCCTTCGGCAGCTCTTTCCGACGAAGCGGCAGCATGATCGTTCGGTCTCCCCGCTTCAGCTTCCGATGAGAGCCTTTGCCTCCTCCGACGTCCTGCCAGCCCTCTCTGAGCAGTCGACGATATATCTCGAACGGTTTCGGCGGCATGCGATCTGCTCCTCTCGAACTATAACTCCAACGTTAGTATTACGCAAGCGTAAGGTTTAGGAAAGCGCGATGCCGTCGTACACGGGAACCGACCATTGCAGGTACGCAACAGTGTTGCCGGTGATGCGGGCCGATCGGGCGGGAGCGCCCTCGCCTGCGGCCGTCGGGTAGGCGCCCGCCTCGCACGTTGCCTCGCGCATGCGGTCGTGCTGCTGGAACCACACGCTGCTCCCCCGATCGAACGAAAGGCGATCGCCGTAGAACAGCTCGCGCGACGGAGGCGGCTCTATGCGGGCGAGCGGCTCGAGCCGCGCCTCGTCAGCGAAAAGCTCTCGGTCGGCGAACAACGCGACGGTGCGATCGGTCAGGGCGTACGAAACCGTCACGCGGTTGCGTCCGTACAGCGAGAGACCCGCCTCGGGCACGATCGAGCCTTCGGCGAAGGGCCGGGTGCACGCGGCGTCGAGGTACCAGCCGTCGAAACCCGCGCAATCGGCCTTCGTCGCCTGGGCCGTCGCCTGGCTGTTCGACCGATACGCGCATCCCGCCTCGACTGACTCCGAGAACACCGCCCCGTCGGCTCCGTCGGCGTAGTAGGCGATGCGCGCATACGGCTGCCATCGCGCATAGTAGGTCGTGCTCGACGCGACGGAAACCCGATCGCCCGTCTTGCCGATCAACGACCCGCCCGAAGGAGCGTCGTACCACCCCTTGAACGTGCAATCGGATTTCGTCCCCGGATCGGGAAGCTCGACGTAACCCTCGTCCCATTGCGCGTAGAGGTTCGTCGTTCCCGTCGTCGCGCGAAGGTTCTTGACGGAGGCCTTGTTCCCGTACGACGAGCCGGTTCCGTCGGCACGCTCGTTCCATGACTTCCAGCCCCAAGTGCAGTCCAGCCGCTTCACGCCTGCCGAGCCTCCCTGCGCGTCGCAGGTGAGCGTGTAGCTGCGTCGGAAACCGTTCGCCGTGAGAGAGCGCGCCGCGTCGTACACGTGCGACGACGACGCGGTGCTGCCGCCCGTCGCGCCGTTGCCGTTGTAGGACACGGTGTAGGATATCGGCTTCCACACTGCGTACAGCGGGATGATGTTCGACCCCGAAGGCGACGGCTGCCCAGCAGCCTCGTCGCGGAAGAACGCCGTCGGGCTGCTTCCCGCCCAATCGTGCGGGATGTTGCTGCACTGCAGAAGGTTCCAGTCTTCGTATCCAATCTTCTGGCCGGGTGCGATGTTCACCGCGCCGTTTTTCGTCGTCGACCACCCCTCGAACGTGTAACCCGTCCTTGTGGGCTTCTGCGACGAGATGTTCGCCGTGGTGCCGATGTACTTGTAGTGCGCAGCCGGCGCGCCGCTTCCGCCGTTCGCGTCGTACTGTATTTTGACGCGCGGCCAGAAATCAACGGACCCGTAGCAATTCAAGCCGTAGTCCGTATTCAGAAGGTATACATGGCAGTACATGAGCGCATCGAACCCGCCGTGCTTCGATATGACGGAGCCTCCCCATCCGTAACCGTAGGTGGCGATGCACCCGAACCCGTTGCCGTTGCCGCTGCCGTCGAGCTTGCCGCTTCCCATCACGGCGCCCGCTCGCGTCCAGCGACCGTTGTCGCCGGTGTACCAGACAAGGTCGTCCTGACCGTTCGCGGCGCTCCATACGGCGAACCGATACGCCTCGATGCGAGAATGGATGCCGCCGGGGGCGTTCCAACTGGGCATGTCGAAGCGCGGTCCGATGGGATCGGAGCCGATGAGCTCGAGGTAGTTCGCTGATGCGTCCGCTCTGATCCAAGCTCGATTGTAGATGGTCTTTGTATCCGTGGTCCTATACGAGTACGCGAACGCCTCGCCCGTCTCCAGGGCGGCGAGGCCGAAGCTGGCTCCCAAAAGCACGGCGGCGGCCAACAGCGTGCGCACCACGCGATGCACCTCACGCTTCATGGTCCGCCTCCCCGCTCTTCCGCTCCAAAGCGCGCTCGAACGCCGCGTTCGCATCGTCCTCGAAGACGAAGCTGCAATCGGCGACGGCGCGCAACTCGTCCTCGGACAGGTCGCGCGCGTCGATCGCCGCGTACGCGATCTCGAGATCGTCGGCTGCGGAAGAGCCCTCGCCGTAGTCGCGCGCGACCGCATCGCCTGCGGCGAGCACGGTGCCGTCGCGCAACATGAGCGACGGGAGCTGCGGGACGATCTCGTACGAACCCGCGCCGAGGTAGGCGGTCTGCACGCCCGACCCCTCGAACACGAGTTGCTCGTCGCAGGTCGCCCCGTCGATCTGCGTACCCGACACGAACACTCCCAGCCCGGTGTTCTCGGACGACCAGCCGTCGCATCGCAAGTTAACCTTCAGTTCGATCGCAGCTCCGTCGACGCCTACGGCATCGACGGAGCGCCCGCACGCCCTCCAGCCGAAGAACGCGACGGACGCCACCACGACCGCAACGACGGCCGCGATGCCGCAGACGACCCGCCTTTCAGGATCCATCCCTTTGTTCGCTCGTCTCACGAAAGCCCCCTCATCCCATCGAATCGTTCAAGAAGTTCAGCAGATTGACCACCGTCGGAACCACGACGAGCGCGACCGTGGGCGGCAGAAAGCACAGCGACAGCACGATATCGAGCTTCGTCGGCATCTTGCGGATGCGCTCCATCGCCTCCGCTTGCGCCGTCTCGCGCGCCAGCGCCGCTTGGACAGCTAGACCCTCCGTCAAGGACGACCCCTGGCTGACCGCCTGCATCAGCTGGGCGGTGAATGCGCTGACGTCCTGGCTGCGGCACCGCTGCCCCAGGTGCTCAAGCGCCTCCTCGCGCGAACGGCCCAGCAGGTTCACCTCCCTGTCGACGAGCGAGAATTCCCGTGCCAGGGGGCCGTCCATGCTTTCCGCGACCTCGCGGAAGCATTGCTCGATCGGAGAGCCTGCCGCGATGGCGATGCCGAGCAGCTCCATCGCGTCGGGCAACGCGAGTTCGATCGCCCTCCTTCGGTTGCGCTCCCTTCGCGATAGCGCCCAGGACGGAGCCATCCAGCCGCATGCCGCGCAGCAAGCTGCCGCGCCCGCGAACGCGGGCGGTTCGAAGCCCATGCCCGCGGCGGCGACCCCTGCAAGCCCCGCGCATCCCAACGCGGACACGACACGGATGCTCCTCCATGTTTCCGGTTCAAGCTCCACGCCCGCCCTGCTCAAACGATCGCGGCTCGATTCGACGTCGGCGCGCGTGAGCGGAACGCGTTTATCGAGAAACGCAGCGAACGCACCGAAAGCCTCGGTTGCACGACGGCGCCGCGACGCGCCGCCCGCACGGTGGCCATCCTTCGAGGCGCTCGCCGACGATGGCGCGACGACGTCGCGACGCGCGGGAGCCGCGTAGCGCACGAACGCTTCGTAAGCGGCGAGCCCGCCTATCGCCCCCAGAACGAGCATCGCGCAAACCGCCGCGCCCGCTCCGCCCGCGATCACCTTCGGCTCCGATCCATCGCCGTGATGCGCTGGCAGGCGAACAGCCCGAACGCCTCCGAGCACCCCGCGACACCCAGCACGATCCAACCAAGCGGCTGTTCCCGATAGAACTGCGAGAAGTCGGCATTCGTCGCGAACATGATGAAAAAGATCGCCGGCATGGCGAGCGCGACGAACCATTTCGCCAAGCGCGTGCCCGCAAGCTCGGTCTTCAGTTCGCGCGACGTGCGCAGCCGCGCTGCAGCATGCGCGGCGATCAGGTCGAGCACGGGCGCGACCGCACCGCCGAACCGCTGCTGAATCCTGACGGCTGCGGCGAGCGAGCGCACGTCGGGGCTGTCGGTTCGGCGCGCCATGCGCTCGAACGCCATCGCGAGCGTCGTCCCGTACGCCGTGTCGGCCAGCACGCGGGCGAGCTCTTCGCGAAGCGGGTCCTCGACGTGCGACGCGGCCGTGCGCAGCGCGCGCTCGAGCGTGAGCGAGCTGCGCACGCTGGCCGCGATCTGGGGAAGCGCGCGGGCGAGCTGCCGGTCGAGCAGCTCCCTGCGCCGTAAGCGCCGCACATGCAGCCGCACGCCCGCCGTCGCGAGGGCCGCAGCGCCGACGACCGCCCCGATCCCCGGATCTCCCGTCAACGCCGCGGCAAGCGAAAGCGAGACGAAGGCGATAGCCGCGACGCCCGCCGCCCAGTTCGCAGCCGGTGTCTCGACCCCCGCTTCATGCAGCGCGCGGGCGAGCCTCGGAAGCTTCGGCTTCTTCCGTTCCGTCGCGGCGGCTTCGCCCGCTTCGTAGAGACCGCGATCGCTCAGCACCCGACCGCGATACGCCGCGCGCTCCTGCCGCACGAGCGCGTACGCCCAAGCGCCTGCTGCAGCGCATGCCGCCACCAGCGCCCAAGGCAACACGAGTCCTATCATGCTTCAGCCCTCCTCATCGATCGAAAAACCAAGCGGGGTCGTACCATACGCCCGATGCGCGCATGCGCTCCTTGATGCGCTGGGGCTGCACGCCGCACGCGCGCCACTCGCCCGCGACGGCGCCGTACGCATCGACGCCCTCGACGTCGAAAACGAACAGCTCGGCACGCGGGATGACGAGGCTCCCTTCGGGAAGCGGATCGATCGCCACGATGCTGGTCACTCGGCGGGCCCCGTCTTGCATGCGTTCGACGTGCACGACGAGGCCGCCCTGCAACGACTCGGCAATCTGCTGGACGATGACGTCGCGGCTGAGGTCGCCGTCGGCGTAGCCCACCATCGTACGCAAACGGCTGATGGCGTTTCCCGGATCGTTGGCATGCACCGTCGTCATCGAGCCCGGATGATCGGTCTGCATCGCCTGCAGCATGTCGTACGCCTCCGCGCCGCGGCACTCGCCGACGATGATGCGATCGGGACGACGACGCAGCGACAACGCCACCAGCTCGCGCATGCTCACCGATCCCTCGCCCTCCGTGTTCGCCTCGCGCGTCTGCATCCGCTCCACATGCGGCGTTTGCAGGCGCAGCTCGGGCGTGTCCTCGATGGTGATCACCCGCTCGTCGGGAGGGATGAACCCAGAGAGAGCGCCCAAGAGGGTGGTCTTGCCCGATCCGGTGCCTCCCGATATCACAAGCGGGCAGCGCGCCTGCACCGCCGCGCGAAGGAACTGCGCCATCCCGTCGGTCAGCATACCCATGCGCACGAGATCCTCCATGCCCAGCATGCTCGACGAGAACGTGCGCACGTTGAGCGCCGGCCCGTCCGGCGCGATAGGCGGCACCACGTAGGTGGCGCGCGCCCGGCCTCCCGGCAGCATCGCGCAGCCCATGGCGTGCGCGTCGTCGCATCGCTTGCCCGACTGTTCGGCGATCTTGTTGATGATGCGACGCACGTGCTCCGCATCGTCGAACTCCACATCGGGACGGTACTCGATGCGCCCGGCACGCTCCACGTACACGATGGGGGCGCGAAAAGGCAGCGCCGGATCGTCCAGATCGATGCCGCCGCCGTTGACCATGATCTCGGTGACGGATTCGTCCTCCAGCAGTCGCTGGAGCGGCCCGTAGCGGAGAAAGTCGTCGATCATCGCACTCGCAAGCCCCTCGAACTCGTACGGGGGTAGCGAAATGCCCGACTCGCTCGCAATCTCCTCCACGAGCCGGCGGATGAGCGCCTCGACCGCGTCAGAGCCGACGGCATCGCCGCGCAACCGCACGGCCGCCTCGTCGCGCACGGCTCTCTTGAGCGCGCGCTCAGTCGTCCTGTCCATCGGCGCCCACCTCCTCGAACGCATCGTCGGCAGCCACGAGAACGAGGCTGACCCTCCCTGCGAACTGGGCTTCGCGCACCGCGTCAGCTTCCTCGGGCGACACTTCCACCGTGACGGAGGCGGAACCGCTCTGCACGCCGGTTGCATCGTCGCCCACCGCAACGACGCGGGCACGCTCGCACACCGTCTCGAGGAACGCCTCGCCCGCCGACGCGCCCTCCGCAGACACGATGCGCACCGTGTCGTAGGGCCGCACGTGGCCCGCGAGCCCGGTCTCCACGTCCACCGCGAGCGTCACCGCCTGCAAGCCCGCTCCCAGCTCGGCCGAGAGGCGATCGCCTCCCATCCCCGTCACGAACGACGAGGACAGCTGCGTTCCCGCCGGGATATCGACGATCGCACGCCCTCCCGCAGCGAGCCCCTCGGCATCGAGCGCCTCGCCGCCGAGCGCCGAAGCCGCCCGGTACGTCGCGGGAACGTCCTGCACGGTAACGGCCTCGGCCGTGATAGCGTCGCCCGCGCGGATGTCCGCGGCAGCCACCAGCGTGGGGAGCGCGCCGGCCGTGGCGTGCTCCACCGCCGCGCGCGACGCGGCGGCGGACCATACGCCGTACGAAACCGACACCGCCGTCAACGCTACCGAGGCGGCGACGATCGTCGCCAGCCGTTTGACCCGGACGGTATCCCCTTTCCGCGGCTTGGGCATCGCAGGCTTCGCGCGATCCGCCGCTGCAGCCGGCATCGACGCTGCAGCCGACGCGCCTCCCCGAGGCGTCCCGTATCCCGTTCGGCCTCCTCCGACGCTTCCAGCCGCCGGGCCTTCGTCCGTTTCACGCCGCGAAGCCCGCGCTGCGAAGCCTCCGCCCCACGCCGTCGCATCACCGCCGTTGCCGCCCATCACCATAATCGGTTCCTCTCTCTCGTTTCCGCCGGATCGAACCGGCCTATTTCCCGCTCTCGGCCAACGTCGCCCGCGCCGCTTCGGCAAGCTCCGCCGGAAAGGCGTCGAGCGAGTTCAGCGCCTCGTACGTCCATGAGTCCGCAGTCGCTCCCGCCGGGTAGTCGTATCGTCCGCAGCGCCTCGTTTCCGGCCGCCACACCTTTTCCCCGGCATAGGGCATCGCCGTCAGCACCCGGTACGACGCCACCGGCAGCCCTTCGATGCCGTACCCGCGCGCGAACACCGTGGGCGACTCCTCCTCGAACTGCATCCCGACGACCCAGTGGCGCTCCGTCGAAGAGGCTCTCGCCTCCGGCGTTTCGTAGAACCACACGGACGCCTTCCCCTCGAACCCCGCATCGCGCGCGGTGCGGACGACGCGGTCGGCCACCATGCGGCCCGGATCGTCCGCGTTTTTCGCCACGAGCGCGAACGATGCGTCCATGCAGGCTGCCCGCGCCGCATCGAGCGCGTTCTCTTGGCGCGCCTTCGCCGCGTAGGCGATGCCCTGATCGACGGAGAACGCCAACACGGCGAACAGCGCGAGAGCCGCCACAAGAACGAGCGGCAGCGCGGATCCGCGCTCGTCCCGACGATCACTTGCGTTCATAGCCCCTCCTGCCTGATCTCTATCGCACGCCCATCCACGAACGAGCAGCGCACGTGACGCTTCAGCACGCGGCCCGCCAGACCGGGCAGATCGGCGACGGCGGGCAGCAGATAGCTCACGTCGTACGATGCCTCGATCACCGTGGACTGCTCTTCGATGGCTCCTCCGTCGCGCACGGGCTGCTCCCGCTTCGTCCGCTCGCTCGTCCAGCTGACGTGCTCCACATGCAGGCGAGCGGGGTCGAGCTGGGTCGACGCGCCCAGGATGCCCTCTTCGATGAACCGCTCCTTGTTCGCCGCCAGCTCGAACCCCGCGGCATCGAGCTGGCGGCACGCGCGCGTGATCTCGGACGACAGCTGGCTGGCCGCAAGCGTCATGCCCGCAAGCTGCACGATCGAGAACACCACCGCCAACAGCAGCGGCAGCACGATCACGAACTGGACCACTTCGCTTCCCCGCTCGCCCCTCATCACCACGCGCCTCCTTCCACCGTTGCGTCGGCCGCGCCGCGAACCTGGGCGCGGAACGCGAACCGACCGGATCCCTCGCCTCCGCTCGACAGCCCCGCGCCGAGCGGCGTGAGGTACGCGCCCTCGAGCACGAGCGAGACCTCGACCGGCCGCGATCGGGCGAACGACGTTCGTTCGTCGTACGCATCCGTCCTCTCGTTGTAGAACCGATGCTCGTAAGGGCGATCCTCGAACTCGCCATAGCGAACCGAGACGTCCAGATGCAGATCGTCGCGGTCGAGCGCCGGCGCCGCAGCGAAAGCCGCCTCGCGCAGCTGTGATTCCGCGACATCGCCCGCAGGATGACCCGATGCCGCCTCGCATACCGCATGCGCTGCGTCGTCGAGCGCCATGGACAGGAACACAGAGCGCCCCAGATCGACCACTGCGAACAGGAACAGGAGCAGCAGGGGCAGCGCGATGACGAACGCCACGACGCTGCCGCCCCGTTCCGAGCGTCCTTTACGCCGCACCGGACGTGATCTTCGAGAACATGTCGGTCACCGAGGTTCCCGCTTTCGTGATGGCGGTTTGGATGTTGCCCTGCAGCAACAGCAGCGCAGCCCCCAAACCCACCGCGAACCCCAGCACGATGACCGTCTGCACGATCTCGGAACCGCCGTCCTCCTCGCCCACGACGAGCAACGCCCTGACCTTGTCCAATCTCGATGCCGTGTTTTTCTTGATCATGTTCATGCTCAACTCCTTTTCATCGATTCATCCCATACCGTGCAGGCACGCGCACGCGCCTCCGACCAGCCATGCCGCAAGAAACGGCGCCATCGGGATGCCGCTTCTCCACGAGAGCTTTCCCGCGGCGATGCCCGCCAGCGAGAACGCCGCCGCGCCGCCATAGCAAAGCGCCGCTCCCAGCGGCGTCGCGACGCCGCTGGCAAGCGAAAGCGCCGCCATGCACCGCACGTCGCCGTAGCCCACGGGCGTGCGCCCCGTCCTTCCGAACAGCCGGTTCAGCGCGAGGCAGCACAGCACCGCGAACACGGCGAAGGCGCAACCGGCCAGCACGCCCTCAAGCCCCGCGGTCGACGCCTGGAAGACGACGCCCGCCGCCGCGAGGGCCGCGCACGCCTCGAGCGGCACGATCCTCGCCTGCAGATCGCATATCACGGCCGCAGCCATGGCCGTCGCCGCTACCGCCAACGCCGCCGCGACCAGAGGCGAACCTGCGCACCACGCGACGGCGCAGCCGAACACCGTTCCGACGAGGGCGCCAAGGCAGCGATGCCATCGTTTCGCTCGAAACGAGCAGCGCGCTTCCTGATCGGCCTCGCTGCGCGAAGGCTCGGACGCGCCAGCCGCGCATCCCGCCTCGATCAGCGCCTGCAGCCGCTCGCGGGGAAGGCTCCCCGCCTGGGCGTCGCGCAGCGCCTGAGCCCGCCACAGGCCGAGCGACCCCTCGGCTCCCGCCGCGCGCGGCGAAGGCTCCCGGAGAGGATGCGCCTGCTTGAACGCCCGATAGGCGTCGAGCGAATCCCACCACCACGAGCGAGCGCGGCGATAGGCGCGTCCCAGGAGCACGGAAGCCGACCATGGCACGAAGAACGCGCCGATCAGCCCGCCCGCGCATCCGGCCGCGAGGACGAGCGCGATCGGGGCCGTCACGAGCGGCCTGCCGCGCTCGCCGACGCGTGGTTCTCCGACGGCGCATCGCGCGCATGGGTGCCGCGCGGAACCCGCCGCCCGCCGTCGCCAGCCCCTCCCGCCTCGTCGCTCGGCTGGAACCGCACGACCACTCCGCCTTCCCGACCGTCCGCTTCCATCACGGGCGCATATCCCGGCAACTCGAACCGAACGGTCCACCCCGCCCCGTCGCGCGGCGGCGCTTTCGGCTCAGCGGGAGCCGCCTTGGGACGAAGCGTCGGACAGTGCCCCGTTCCAGGCGACGACGGCATCGTCGGCATCGCGACGTTCGGACGAACGGGCTCCTCCTCGTAGCGATGCAGGCAGCCGAAGCACACCTCGGCGTCGTCGAACGCGCGAGCCCCGCAAGTCGGACACGTTTTCATTTCCGATCTCCTTTCATGCAAACCACTCCCACGCGATCGCCCGCCGTGAACCACGGGGTCGCGCAGGACGAGAACCTCTCCACAACCGCCTCTGCGCTTTTGTTGCGCAGCCTCCGGCACGGCCCCACGTCGCGATGGGCTTCGAGCACCAGCCCCTGCGCGTCGACGAACGCGATGTCGAGGCGATGGCGCATGCCCGCCGTGTGCACGTCGTTGCACGGCGCGAGCAGCAGCGCCCCGGCATGCTCGGGCGAGAACAGCAGCCCCTTCGCCTTGCGGCGAAAGCGTGCGGCTATCAGCAACGGCCGCCCAACGCGCGCGTCCCCTTCGGGACCAGACGCACCGAGCGACGGATCTTTCGGTTCCACCATGACGTCACGCTCCTTCCTCCATCGTGTAGCGCACGACGACGCTGGTCGATCCGCCTGCGTCCACGCAGGCGACGAACATCCATCGATACCGGCCGTCATCCTTCACGAACGACTCGCTTCCTTCGTTTCCGCTGCGCACCCCGCTCCATCCTTTGGCGAGCAACTCCCCCTCGATCGCAGCGAGCGCGTCCGCAACGTCGTCCGAGCGGGTGAAGCCCAGCACGCCGCTGCGCTCGTCGACCCGCACGTCCTGTCGTCCTTCGAGCCGCAACGCTTCGTCCTCGAAGCCCGCAGGAGGACCGGCGCCGCTCGATTCGGCCGTCGTCCGCATCGCTTCGTGTAGCACGCTCGGCCGATCTGCTTGCGCGAACGCGAGCGCCAGCGCGCACCCCGCAACGAGCGCAGCCACGACCGCCCAAGCGCGCCTGCGGCGACGGGCGCCTACCGTCGACCCGCTCACAGCAGCACCCCCGGCTTGTAGCAGTCGACCGCGATGCTGACCGCATGCGTCAGCGGCGGCAGGGGGATCCCGAACACCGTCGAGCGCAACCCCAGGCCGAACAGCGTGGGCATGTACTCCAAGGTGCCCGTGAAGCGCGTATGGCCCCCCGAAACCCCCTCCGCCGACACGCGCACCGCCTCGTTCTCCGCATCGAACGCGGCAGACAGCGCCGTCTGCACCAGGGCGCTGCTCTGCTCGATACCCTGGCCCGCGGCAGGCGACGTCGCATGCACGCGCACCGCGTCGCGGAAGACGTTGTCGAACGCGGCGCATTCCGAGAAGAACGCGAGCGCGTTCACCGCGATGACCGCGACGATGATCAGCACCGGAAACGCCGCCGCAAGCTCGACCGTCATCTGGCCCCGTTCGTCGCGCATCCGCATCACTCCCATACCCGCACCCCCGTCACCTGCGCGTACACGCCGCGCAATCCGTCAGCCGCCCTTTGCACCAGGTCGGCAGCAGCGTCCTTCGCCGCCTGCGGCAACGCGACC
>NZ_DBFEGU010000469.1:0-2690 GCF_048329335.1 Eggerthella sp.
GCCGTTGTCCCTCCCTGGATCGCATGCTGGGATGACTTCGCGGCGGTGCCGCTCGAAGGCGGCGCGGTAGCCGCTGCGCATCTGCTTGATGAGGGGCGCCGCGGTCTTCACGATCCCGTTGACGTAGCCCTTGAGCGAGGAGGCCTTGGCCCTTACGTCGTCGGGCGGCGGCACGGGGCTGGCGCACCCGGGGCCCTGGGCGCGGAAGTGCGCCTCGATGACGAAGCGCGTGTTCTCGTCGAGGTCGTCCCATGCGACCGGCACGCGCTCGGCCTCCGGCACGGCCTCGGCGTCGCTGTCCATGTCGGCGACGTTGACGAGCCGGTACAGCCCGGCCTTGGCGTCGCTCCATGACGCAGCCGCGATATCGACGGAGAGGTCGAGCACGCGCGCGGCTCCCCTCAGCCTCGTGGGGGGTAGTCCCACGAGCAGCGCCGGCGGGAACAACTCGTCCACGAAGAACAGCCCGCCGCCCGAGCCGCGGGGCCTGGACTTGACGCCGTAGACGCCCGTGCAGCCCTCGGCGGCCTTGATGTCAGCGCCGGGGAAGAGCGACTTCCATGTCGAGATGGGCAGGATCTCGCGGCACTCGTGCCAATCGGATGCGGCGAGCCCCGCGCAGTTCATCGCGGAGAGGTTGTAGAAGGCGTTGGCGCATCCCGTGTGCCTGGAAAGCGTCTCGAGATAGCGCCGCCACCCCGCCTCGCTGGATGCGGCTTCTGCCAGGTAGCTTTGGTTTTTCGCGTTAACCGTTCGGACGGTCGGGACGGCCATGGCGCGCTAGAGCTTCTTGCCGCCGGCTTCGCCCTCGGCCGTGGCCGATTTGGCCGCGGAGGCCTGGGCCATGGCGCCGATGAGGCACGGGTCGCGCTTCTCGGCGGCGTCCTTGCAGTAGGCGCGCACCTCGCGCAGGGCGGGCGCGATATCCTCCTTGCCGGTGTACTGGACGGTGAGCGACTTGCCCAAGCTGGAGCCGAACATATACGCATCGGCGTCCGTGCGCAGGAAGAAGCGCACCTCATCGGGCCGCTCCGTGAAGTCCTCGACGTAGACCTCGCGGCAGCCGACGTCCTCGAGGTCGCGGACCGTGATGGCGCTGTCGCCGATCTTGTCGGCATCGACCGAGTAGACGGCCAGGTCGTTGCCCCCGTGGGCGACGGGGCAGACGGAGACATGCACCCCGCCGCCGTCGACCGCGGGCCAGATGTTGACGGTGCAATCGTAATCGCCTGCGTGCTCGAGGACCTGTTCGTAGAACTCCCTGGCCTGCACGCTGTGTCCGACCCCCAGGTCGAACGAGTTGGGGTCGAGATGGTCGTGGATGACGTCCCAGCCTTGGCTGTAGACGGCGTCGTCGATATGGTTCCCGAGCTGGTCCATGGCGCGCTCGACGTTTTTCTCGGTCGCGGGGATGGGGAAGCCGAAGTTGCCCCAATCGTTCTCAAGTGAGTCGGCGATGTCTTTGCGGCGCCAACGAAGCGTGATGAACTCGTCGTCGTAGAGCTTGCCGCCGGTCGGCACGTAATCGCGTCCGCACTCCTTCTCGAAGCGCAGCTTCGCGTGCGTCACGTCATCGAAGGGCTCGATAGACTCCCAGGTGCGTGCATCCGCATCGTAGCCGCGGGCCACGGCGTACGGAAGGGTCCCGCCCTCGGCGATGCGGCCGCCGTCGGCCTCCGTCATCGCCAGCAGCGCGGTGCCGCTCTCGTGGTCATACTCGAGGACGAAATGGTCCAGCTTGTCGTTCATGTCGGTACTCCTAGCGGATAGGGCGGCGGGACGCGTTGCCCGCCGCGGGTTTACTGATGCTTGTTGCCTCCGTGCTCGACGGAGCCGCCGCCGTGCTCAGACGCGGCCTTCGAGGCCGCGGCGGCCAAGGCCTGCGGGTCGCGGCCCCCCTTTTCCATCTCGCGGCTGCGAGACTCGTGCAGCCTGCGCGCCTTTTCGGTACGCAGCATGACGCTCCTATGCTGCAACTCCGGGCTGCGAAGATGGCGAGGTTTGGAGTCCAGCGCGGCGGCCGCCTTCGCGATCTCGCTTTCCAGCTGCGCGTCGGGAAGTCCGCGGATGGCCCTCTTCTCGCGCGCGTACGGGTCGGTGGCGAATCGCTTGACGACCTCAAGATCGAGTTCTCCATCCCGAGCCCAGACCAGCACGGAACGCCTGAACGATGCCGCCGCCCGCGACGTGCGGGCGAATTCGGCCACGGCGTCGCTCTCCGCATAGGCGTTGCCCACGTGGAGGTCCTGGACGGCCCCGAGGACGTTGAAAAGGTCTTCATGGGAAAGCGCGGGCGAATCGAGCTCTTCGAGCGCCGACGCCGGAAAGTGCAGCACGGAGAGCTCGTTTCCCCTGTCCGCCACGGCGAGATAGACGAGGCTGCGGTCCTCGGAGCGCCAGGCAATTGCCGTATAGCTGTCGTCGATCAGCCGGTAGGCGTTCTTGTAGAAGTCCTTTGCGCGGTAATCGTCGGTGCCGATATCGGAGTGTTTGGCTCTGAATGCGATGCTGTCGGGCATATCCGCATCGAGCGAGTAATCGCGGCCGCGCAGCTTCTCGTAGGCGAGCTTCGCCTTGCCGATGTCGTCGAACAGACGGCAGTCCTCCCAGTCGCGGGCGGCATGGTCGTACCCCTCCGCGACGATGTAGGGCGTGTTGTACCCGTCGATGGCCGGCACCGCCCCCTCGAC
>NZ_DBFEGU010000470.1:0-2704 GCF_048329335.1 Eggerthella sp.
CTCCAGGACCGCTTGTCCGGGCCGCGTGCGAGCAAGGCGAGCCGCCCGTGATGGCGAAAAGGCATCGAATTCGGAAGAGGGCGCGCGCCTTCGCCGCCCGCGGCGCGCGGTCGCGGAAGCTCGCCTCCCTTCGACCAGGCGCTATGCGGAAGAAGGGTTTCCGGCGCGTCCGGAGCCCGGCGCAAAACTTCCGAATTCGATGGTTTCTTGCCATGGGGAGCCGCTTCCGCCGTCAAGCCGACCTCGGCGAGGCCTGGGCGGGCGGCATCCCGCAGAGAAATCGTCGGGGGAAGGGGCGACCTCGGGGCCAGTTGCTGTTGGCTTGACAGCGGGGTTGCGAAAAGAGCGTACGACATGGCCTTTTCCGCCCGTCAAGACTCAAAAGGCCAGGAGACGAGGTTATGCTACACGATTTCGCGGCTAAAAGGGCGTATCGGCCGGTCGGCCTAGAGGTTCTCGTGTCCGGCTCGGATCCGTCTGCAGGTTCAAGCGCAGCTTTGAAGGCGAAGCCTGCGATAGAAAATTCAAGTTCCGGTATTCGTGGTCTGTGCGCGAATTTTCGTTACTGTTTCTCACTTCGCGCATCTTGCGCTATAATCCTCAATCATGCGGGTGTCGCCAAGTGGTAAGGCCCAAGCTTCCCAATCAATTTCACGCCCGATTTTTCAGGAAACTCACAAAACAGACAATCACAAAAAACCAGTTCAAAGGCGTACTTTTCGACACGCCTTTGTTTTTCCATCCGTTCGGGAAACAGGAGAAACGCGCGTTTTTGACGAACTTTTGACGAACGTGCGCATTCTCGACCCCGCCGGACCATGCAACAGGGGCTTCGTTTGTGTTCGTTTCGTGGCCGCATCGTCGCTACCTGCCCTGCGAACCATTGGAGACCGCCTATGAGCAGGTGCAAAGTCGTAGCGATAGCAAATCAGAAAGGCGGCACGGGCAAGACGACCACCGCCGCAAGCCTCGGCGTGGCGCTCGCCATGAGCGGGAAGCGCGTTCTGCTAATAGATGCCGACCCGCAGGGCGACCTCACCGCATCGCTCGGCTGGCGCAATCCCGACGCGCTGGAAACCACGTTGGCGACCCATTTGGAGGCGGTCGCCCGCGACGAGCCGCTGGAACCCGATGCCGGGATATTGAAGCACCCCGAGGGCGTTGACCTGATGCCCGCGAACATCGAGCTGTCGGGCACAGAGGTGGCGCTCGTCACCGCCATGAACCGCGAGCGAACGCTCAAAGCATGGCTCGACGAGGCCAAGCACGGCTACGACTACGCCCTCATAGACTGCATGCCGTCCCTCGGCATGCTCGCCGTCAACGCGTTGGCCGCCGCCGATTCCGTCATCGTGCCCGTGCAGGCGCAGTATCTTCCCGCGAAGGGCATGACCCAGCTCGTCAAGACGATAGGGCGCGTGAAGCGGCAGATCAACCCACACTTGGAAATCGAGGGCGTGCTGCTGACGCTCGTTGACGGCAGGACGAACCTCGCCAAGCAGATCGAGGCCTCGCTGCGCGAAGGCTACGGGAAGACGCTGCGCGTGTTCGGCGCCACCGTGCCCTTGGCGGTGAGGGCTGCGGAGACGAGCGCCTACGGAAAGAGCATCTTCCAACACGACGCGAAAAGCCCCGTCGCGGCGGCCTACGCGAAGCTGGCGGAGGAGGTGCTCGAAGATGCCCAGAGAAAGCGCGATACCCATCGACCTGCCGTCGCTCGATGACCTGTTCACCACGCAGGCCGAGCGCGACGAGGTGGGCTGCGAGAAAGTGGGGGTCATCCCCCTCTACATGATAGATCCCTTCCCGGACCATCCCTTCCGCGTCGATGACGACGCCTTGCGCGACATGGCCGAGAGCGTTTCCAGATTCGGCGTGCTCGTGCCCGCGCTCGTGAGGCCGAAGGAGAACGGGCGCTACGAGATGGTGAGCGGCCACAGACGCAAGCGCGCCGCCGAGATGGCGGGGCTGGAGGCCCTTCCCGCCGTGGTTCGGGAGATGACCTACGACGAGGCGGTCATCGCGATGGTGGACGCGAACATCCAGCGCGAGAACGTGTTGCCGAGCGAGAAAGCGTTCGCCTACAAGATGAAAATCGACGCTCTGAGCCGGCAGGGGTACCGCTCCGACTTGACTTGTGCCCCAGTGGGGCACAAGTTGGCCAACGTACGCTCGCGCGACATTGTGGCGGAACAATCGGGGGAGAGCAAAAGCCAAGTACAGCGCTACGTCCGCCTCACGCACCTCAACCCCGATCTGCTCGACATGGTGGACGGCGGGTCGATGGCCATGCGCCCCGCCGTGGAGATCAGCTATCTGTCCGAAAGGGAGCAGGACGACCTGCTCGACGCCATGGGGATGGAGGCGTGCACGCCGTCCCACGCCCAGGCGATCAGGATGCGCAGGCTCTCGGAGCAGGGCGCGCTGTCGCGAGAAGCCATGGCGTCCATCATGGGCGAGCGCAAACCCAACCAGGTGGAACAGTTCCGCATCCCCCGCGAGAAGATAGAGCGTTTCTTCAAGCCCGGCACGAGCAGGGAGACCGTGGAGGCCCGCATAGTCAAGGCGCTCGAGCTCTTAGAGCGCCACGAGAGGAAGCGCGCCCGCGAGCGCTGAGGCCCACCGACAGGCCAAGGGGGACGTGCGCCCTGATCCAGCATATGTTGCAACCAGGGCGTTTTCCGGGTTTCCCCCTCCCCACACC